>PLBX01000016.1 GCA_003135495.1 Acidobacteriaceae bacterium
CGCAACAAAAAGGGCCAACAATGATGGGGCCTTTCGATCGTGTCCAACACACGAACAATCCGTTCATCAGCCTACGAGTGGCCTTAACCGTGAGAGCTATTGGAGACACAACTCCAACTGCCAGCATCCCGAGGCATGAGGCTCGGTATACGGCAACAACCAGATTCTCTGTGGAAACGTGCAGATTCTTACGGGTAACGTACAGAGCACGCAGGGGGGGGTTAGTGGGGCTCTTAACGAGAGTCAGAATCAGGAACTAGGAGAACAAAAATGCCCGATCCAGATCCATTTGCCGCTATTGCGAGACCGATCGTTCCGCCAAAGGCGAACGCCGACCCATATGCGAACATCGCTAAGCCCATCGACCCGTATGCCAGTATCGCCAAACCCATCAACTTCGATGACTTGGGGGGAAGACGGGTCAGCGGGCCATCGACTGGTTCTCGCCCCATTATCGTTCCGAGGGAAGACATACCGCCAGGTATGGTGGTGGTGTACTGCCTTGGATGTGGCCACGCCTTGTTTGCAGATGGTGGCTGGAAGAGAAGCCACAAAGTTAGGTGCCGTTGTAGTCTAGTGAACGTATTTTCTGACTCCAGCGAACCACTAATCGGTGAGTCGTATTACTCCCGGGCCGATGCACCGGCCCCCAATTACAGCAGCACCGAATCTCGAACGAGCGATCTCGCCACTCGCCCTCAGTCGCAAAACGAGCTTCCTGCATTATCGGTCGGTGGCAATGGTCACACTCAAAATAACCTACGAACAGGAACGGTAGGTCGAAGTAGTACCATTCTGCGGATTCCGTCATCTCTCATCCTCTTAGGGCGGGTGGTTCGTTCTCGCTTTCAGGATCTCTTGGGCGCGGCAATATTACGCCGTGCCAAGTAATTCAGCAATCGACAGCTCAGCCAATTCTTTCTGGGCTGCCGCGGAAAAACTGGCTGTCTCGTTACTGGAAAATCATTCGCGCAAGGCTTAGGTATTCCCACATCCAAAGTCTCGATTAAGCATTCCGCACAAAGATTTTTTCTGCATCGCCTCACCTAACAAGGAGAAACATACAAAATGGGATCATGGATGCCTCAATTGCCGCCGCAACTCTTGCAGCAAGCCTTGGCGCGTCAACCCGCGCCTGCTCCCGGCGTTCCATCGCAGCCCTTGCCTCCAGCTCAGTCCATGCCCTTGGCTCAGCCCGGAATGCAGAGAGCTATGGGACCGCCATCTCCGCCTCCAGTTGTTCCGCCACAAGGCGGACAGCCAATGGGTACGAACCGTGTGCCCAGGGTTCCATTGGTTCCGGTTACTATCCCGCCAGTGCAACAGCCACAAGCGCCATCTAGCCCAAAGCCGTCTGACGATCCAGCTATAAGTAGTCAAGTCGACCCTGCATTAAAAGCTGCGATGGAATCGCAGAAGGGTGCGATGGCTGGCATCGACCAGCAGCAACAAGCATGGCAAACGCATAGCGCGAAGGCTCCCGTCGCACCAAACTATGAAGATTACAAGCCTGCATTGTGGAAGAAGATCGCCGCGCCGTTTGTTGGCGCCTTGGCAGCTCAGGGACATGGAGATGCTGGCGGAGCAGTTAGTTCCATGCTCTACGGCCCGTGGAACAGAGCGCAGGGAAAATACGGCCAACAAGAGAAGCAGTGGGAAGAAGAGGGCACAAATCTGGGGCGGCAGAACGTACTTGCCAGCGACCAGGCGCGAGTCGCTCAAGAGGGGGTAACCAACCAACTGAACGTCAAGAAGGAAGCTGAGACGGAAAAACGGGATACCGCGAACGCTCAGTACAAGAGCGACTTTAACGAGATCCGACAAGAATACGATCGAGGGCGCGTAACTCAAGAACAAGAAAACCGCCTTGCACGAATAGCCAACCAGAGTGAAAACCTCGACCTCAGGAAAGCAGCTCAGGAGCTACAAAAGCAAATCATCGATCTTCGGGATAGGGATGTAACAACCAGAGAGAACAAACTAGCAGGCGGACAGACGGACAAAGAAAACCCAAACGGCTTCACGGCCTCTGAGCAACGCGAATACAGCGCCAAAACCCGGCGTTTCACTACCCAGATTGATGCGCTCAACAGAGAACGCGCTGTGTGGGTTGGAATGCCGGGAGACTCCGCGAAAAAGTCTGTCGCTAAATACGATGCGGAACTAGAGACACTCCATGGCAACCTCGATAAAGCGGAATCCGACATTATGGATAAGCGGAAGAGTGCTGGAGGGGCGCAGCCGTCAGGATCCAGCGGTAAGACTGGGCCAATGCCGGGAGATACGGTTAAGGTTCACCCAAAAGCTCCTCGACCATCTGGCCCCAATACCCAACTGAAGCAAGGTGGGCAAGTCGTAGCCTACTCCGCCGATGGTAAAACGTGGAGCGCACCGCGTTCTAGTGGCTCTGCCAGCGGCCAACGATGAAATACAAATGCTATTTGTTGTTGAACGAGCCAGGAATGCTCTTTGAATCGGCAGTTTCGTTAGGTCTCGGGTTTCTAAAGATGATTACAAACCGCCTGCGAAGAACTGAAACGGAGGATGCTTTGAAGTGCCAAACGGTAAAGCCCGATACCCGCTTTTACACTTCACGCCAGACACGTTCCATGTTTGCGGTTCTTGCTGAACGGATTCTTCGCTCATATCGCGGTTCCTTACTGCGACTAGCATTACGTTGTCTATGCAGTTGTTACCATCGCATCCGCTTTGAACGCTCAATACGCGGAACTCTGAGATTTGACGTGGTGCGTCGGTGTGTCCCACGGGTGCCCTGTTCTGATAGTCGAAATGAAATGCAGTTTTGCAGTCGGAGCATACAAAGTTTAGAACGGGTTCGCCCGTATATGACGCTCGCAGATACTGAATTATTTCTTCAAGGATGGTTTCAGGCAGCTCGCTGGTATGCCCGTTTGGACAGCCAATCTGGTAAATCGGAACAGAACTCATCACGTACCTCTCAAAGCTGGGCAATTCTAAGCTCCGCTGAGCAGGTCGGCAATGCTCCAAACGTGATCGGTTAGCCCCAGCAACACAGTGAATAGCCCACTACCGGTAACCGAGGTGACCGAATACAATGCCTGATCCTCAATTTGAAGTAGTAAGCGCCGACGAACCGCAGTTTAGTGTCGAAGACGCTGGCCCAGCTACGCTCCGGCAAAGACGGGGCGGATTTAGCGGCACGATGCCTGCTCCGACTGGAACGATCTCTGCCTACCACCCCAGCAACTTCGATAAGCTAAAGGCCGCAGTGCCAGCGGTTGGCCATGTAGCGGATATTCTCTCCGGCAACAAGCCATTCAATGCGCCAATGGCGGCGAAGGATACAACGCAGTTAGCTTATCCAGAGCGCGTCTACAGCGAAGAGGAACAGGCGCAGCACCCGATTCGCACTGGCGTCGACCAGTTCGCAGGAAGCATGACCTCGCCCGAAAACATGCTTCTTATGGCTGGAACTGGAGCTTTGGGAGCGGTGCCAGGAACGCTTGGACGGGCTTTGCCGCGAGTCGTTAGCGGAGCATTCAGTATCGACATGCTGCATCAGGCGGCGCAGCAAGTCCCAGCAATCAAGGCAGCGTTAGATCGCGGAGACGTTGGAGAAGCCAAGCGACAAGCAACGCTGGCTGGGCTCACTGGGGCAATGGGAGCCGCGGCCGGCATCCATACCGCGACATCCGTTGTCGATCCGCGCTTGTCTATAGATTCCTCTCCCGATGCGACTAGGGTTGGCGCAACCGTTGCTGGCGGAAGGGCAGGCGCCGGAATCCAAGTTACGCCGGACGCTGTTACGGTTGGTGGGAAGATAGGCCCGTTTCAAGGCAGTAAGACATTCAGCCGCGGGCAAGGCTCTACTCCGAATGGTCTTGAGCCTCCAACCATCCAAGGCAACCCGCAACCTATCCAACCCGACGCTTCTGCTCAAGCTATCTCTGACTACGATCAGGTCATGGCAAATGCCGGCAAAATAGTTAGGGGCGAGCCTATCGCTCCTCCACCTCCGCCGAAGCCAGTAGTCCCCAATATTGGCTCCGAGCAGATACAGGAAATTGGCGGGATGCTTGAGAAGATTCCTGAAGCACAACGAGCGCAAGCCATCATTGAAACGCATGGCACGCTGGCTAAGTTGTTGTTGCAGCAAGGCAAGATCGTAGCGAATGGGAAGCTGGAAGTCATCAAGACGCCAGAGCAGGCCGATTCCGTAGCCCAGCGGTTAATCAACGATGAGGTACAAAGGCGCGACAAAGAAGCCGAGCAAGCGGCGAAAGAAGCTGCGAAGCCTGCGCCTAAAGTTGAGCAAGCGAAACCTGTAGCGAAGGTATCGAGTCGACAAAAGGCGGAAGAACTCAACACGCCGAAGTTTGAAGTTAAAGAAGCAGAACCCAAATTTGAAGTTGTCCCGGCGCAAGGGGCAAGGGTAGAGTCGAACAATGGCAAAGAAGCCAACGTGGGCGAAATTGGGAGCGGCAAAGGTGTTACCGTTTCTGCCACTGCCGAACCCACCAGTCAACAACAGCCTACCATTACCTCGCAAAGTAATACTGAAGCGACTGCAATACCTAGCGAACGGCCTTCGCCAGCGGCCAACGGATTGGCCAGCACTACTGAATCAACGCAGTTCTCCAAAGGCGATGCCGTAACCTTCTCTCGCAACATGCAAGTTGCCAAGGGAGAAGGCAAATCAGAAATCATTCGAGTTGGAACCAAGGGATCAGTAGAGCATTTTAATCCAGCCTTAAACTTTGCCAGAGTTCGCTTGGAAGATGGCAAAGTACAGACCGTTCCATTGCGGTATTTAGAGAGTGGGCATGGCGAGCAATCAACTGTACCTGTATCGGTGGAACCGAATGGATCGCAAGGGGCAGTTGTGCCGAGTGCTGGTGCGGGGAGCAAGGAACAGTTGCCTGGTGGAGTTTCTGAAGGACGGCCACAAGGCAGTGACCAGCCGCAACGCAATAAAGAAAGCACCTTAGCTCCAGGCGAAGTCCCAGCCGACCAGAAGCCTCTCGTCGGCCAGACATCTAACATCGAGAAGTTCAAAACTGTTTATGCCCGTCACTTGGCGCGCGCTGTTGATCTTGATCCAAAGACCTACGCCTACGGCAAGGACAAGATTCCAGATGTCGTCAAGCGAATGTCCGACAGCCTTACCAGGGGAGCGGCCAGCGAAGACAGCCCAGCGATCCGAGCAACGCTGAAAGAACTGGGCATCAAAGATACGTTTACTGACATCAAGAAATACCTAACGGCGCCCAGCGCGGAGACAACTACTCCACCCGCGGAGAAGCCAGCACATGCAGAAAGCGGAGCAGTCGGTCTAGCCAATGCTGTTCACGCCAAACTTAAAGCTGGTGAATCCCTCGGCAATGTAACCGACCTCAACGCTATGGCAGAGAAACACTTTGGCTCTGCGCGTACCTCTGGCGAGTGGACCCCAAAAGATGCCTTCGATGCGATGGAGGCTGGAGTCAATAAGCATTTGCTTGACCGCGGCAAAGACCTTATGGCGATGGATGCCCATAAGGGACTTGCCGAATTACGCGACCTGATGGGGAAGATTACTTCCCAAGGAACGCGAACCGAAGATCAGATCAAGAATCAGCAGTTCTCTACTCCTCCAACCGAGTCCTACGTTGCTGCCAAAGTTGCCAACCTAAAACCCTCCGACGTTGTGCTCGATCCGTCCGCTGGGAACGGCGGATTGGCGGTATGGCCGCAGTCGATTGGCGCAGAGACGCACGTCAATGAGATAGCACCGCGCCGGCAGGAGATGCTCAAGGCTGTGGGCTTCGACAAGCCAACGGCGCACGATGGGGAGATCATTAACTCCCTGCTCGACCAGAAGGTTAAGCCGACCGTCATCCTGATGAACCCGCCGTTCTCCGCAAGTACACAGAAATCATTCGAGGCGAAGAATAGAAGCCAGTACGGATTTAACCACGTTGATTCTGCCCTACAAAGACTAGAGCCCAATGGGCGCCTGGTCGCAATATTGGGCGGAGGTCAAGCCAACGAACCGAATGGCGGGGCTAGCCTCACCGCCGGCGGCGCGGGGAAGTGGTTTGAAAAGATTGCCGACAAATACAACGTCCGCGCGAACATCAGAATCAACGGGAAGGAATATCAGAAGTATGGCACCAACTTTGCTACACGTTTAATCGTCATCGACAAGGACGGCCCGACGCCATCAAGGGTAGCCGCAGGAGCCGTTAAATCGTGGGATTCGGTTGTACAAAAAAACGTTGACACACTAGAAGAGGCTTATAATGCACTCAGACAAGTCGCCGAATCGCGGCCCGAGGTTAGTAGTGAATCAGGGCAAGGAAAACTCGCAAATCAGCCCGGAACTAGCCTGGAGCCAAGTGGAAGCGCTGGTTCAGCAAGCGATCGAACACCAGTACGAGGCAGCGGAGAAACTCAGGCTGGAAATGAATTATCCAGTAGACCTGACGGATCTGTCCGAAGTCCTAGCGGAAACGAAGCCATCGCGGGGGATAGAGGAACTGCAGTACGCCAACCAGAAGTTCAGCCTACAGAACATCCCGAAACAAAAGCCTCTGGAAGTCCTGAAGTCAGTTCTGCGAATGCTAACGCAGAGCGACCACTATCAGGCACCGAAACAGGCGATGCAGGATTAAGCCTCGGGCGCGATAAATCCCTCCCCGTAAAAGAAGAAGAAGATTCCGCCGCTTATGTTGCTTACCATCCAGTTCTAAAAGGTCCAACTCATCCAGCAAACATTGTAGAGACTCGCACAATGGCAACAGTGCCATTGCCGGAGATTACCTACAAACCATCCCTGCCTGAGTCAGTCCTAAAAGACGGCAAGCTATCCAGCGTGCAACTTGAGGCTATCTCGATCGCTGGGCAGCAGAACGACATTATCCTCCCAGGCGGCGCGCGCGCAACCGCCCTGATTGGCGACGGAACAGGGGTTGGTAAGGGGCGCATTGGTGCCGGTGTTCTTTGGGACAACTGGCGTAAAGGTCGCAAGCGCCTCGTGTGGGTATCAGAGAAGTGGGATTTGATGCAAGATGCCATACGCGACTTGAAAGGCATTGGCGCGGACGACCTCGCGAAGACGATTAAACCCTTCGGTAAGATCTCTGCCAGCACCCCAGTCGATCACGAAGGCATCCTCTTTTCTACTTACGCGCTGATTCGCTCTGAGGACAAGAATGGCAACTCCAGGGTCAATCAACTGCAGGAGTGGTTAAAGGGCAAAGACAGCGCCGAGGGCGCGTATATCCTCTATGACGAATCTCACAACCTGAAGAACGCGGTAGCAGCCAACGCTCAGCAAGTATCGCAGATCGGCGCGGCCGTCAAAAAGTTGATGGCTGATAATCCTAAGCTGCGCTCCGTCTCTCTGTCTGCCACTGCTGCGACGGACGTTATTAACCTCGGATACCTCGATCGGCTCGGACTGTGGGGGGCTGGCACTCCGTTCCCTAATGGCTTTGGGGA
>PLBX01000083.1 GCA_003135495.1 Acidobacteriaceae bacterium
ATGGCTACCGTGTCTCCAGGTTTCAACTGGCCGTTCAGAACGCCGCACTCATAACCTGTCGGCAAAATATCGCTGAGCATTACCATGGCCTCTTCATCGGCGTCGGCGGGAAAATGGTAGAGGCTTCCATCGGCTTCAGGGATGCGCACGTATCCGGCCTGGGTTCCGTCGATGGTGTTGCCCAAGATCCAACCGCCGTGGCGACAGTGGGAGTACATTCCTCGTTTGCAGAAATCGCATTTCAGGCAGGCGGTGACGCACGAAATGATGACTTTGTCCCCAGTATGAAATTCGGAAACTCCGGCGCCGACCTGCTCGACGCCGCCGATACCCTCGTNNCAGAAGTCGCACTTCAGGCAGGCCGTGACGCACGAGACGATGACCTGGTCTCCCACGTGAAACTCTGAGACGCCGGGGCCGACCTGCTCGACGACGCCAATGCCCTCGTGGCCGAGAATGCGACCATCGGTTACCGCGGGAAGGTCTCCCTTCAAAATATGAAGGTCGGTTCCGCAAATCGTGGAAGTGGTGACCCGCACGATGGCGTCGCCCGGATCCTTGATGGCAGGACGCGGCTTGTCCTCCCACGCGTACTTTCCCGGGCCGTGATAGACCAGAGCTTTCATGGTGGCGCCGGTCTTTAAATCGGGGGCAGGGGCGTTTGATAGTTCGAGTTCAGCGGTGGTCATTGGTGGCTCCTCGGCGAAAAATAACGCTACAGCGAGGTACTAATCCGGGAATGTTCAAAATTGCACACTCCACGACTTGCTAGAGAGCATTACCCGGGATGGCCTCGCGACCCGAAAATTGCTGGATGCAAGCGGCAAGACGGCGGTCTAGGAGTCCAGCGTAGAGAAAATCTCTAACCCTGTCTGTGATTGACGACACGCGGATGTGTGATAAATCGGAACGGAAATGAAGAAAGTAACTAGTTCGCGAAGTTTAAGGATGGATTTATCCTCGAGCGGGGGCATCCGGAGCGGCGATGAAAAGGAAGTGTGCGATATTTTGATTCGAAAAGACTTGCGAAACACGGCTGTTGCTGCCACCCGCAGAGCTAGCGTTTTTCGGTAAGCGCTTCTACTCCCGGCAGCTTCTTTCCTTCCAGGAATTCGAGCGAAGCTCCGCCGCCGGTTGAGATGTGAGTGATCTTATCGGCCACGCCCGCCGCTTTGACGGCGGCGACTGAGTCTCCGCCGCCCACGATAGAAACGGCGCCAGGATTATCGGCGACCGCTTGCGCGATCTTGAATGTCCCCTTCGCAAAGGGCGGAAGCTCGAAAACTCCCATGGGACCGTTCCACACAATGGTGCGGGCGGAGGCTACTGCTTCCGAGAAGGCTTCGATGGTTTGCGGACCGATATCGAGGGCCATCATATTGGCTGGGATTGGTTCGCCGGGTTTTAGGATTCTTGGGCTAGCGCTGGCTTCGACGCGGTCGGCTATGACATGATCAACCGGCAACAGCAACTTGACTTTGTGGGCTTTCGCCTGCTGCAGAAGGTCTTTCGCAAGTTCGACTTTGTCTTCCTCCACCAGGCTCTTGCCAACTGATTCGCCTTGGGCCTTCAAAAATGTGTAGGCCATGGCTCCGCCGATGATGAGGACGTCGACTTTGCCGAGGAGGTTTTGAATGACTCCAATTTTGTCGCTGACTTTTGCCCCGCCGAGAATGGCTACGAAAGGACGCTCGGGATTCTGCAAAACGCGTCCCAAGTATTTCAGCTCTTTTTCCATCAGTAGTCCGGCGGCGGATTTCTGTACGAACTTCGTGATGCCGGCAGTGGAGGCGTGGGCACGGTGGGCAGCGCCGAAAGCGTCGTTCACGTAGAACTCAGCCAGTTTGCCGAGTTGCTTGGAAAAGTTCTCGTCGTTCTTTTCTTCCTCCGCGTGGAAGCGAAGATTTTCCAGCAGAAGGGCCTGGCCTTTTTCTAGTTTGAGCGCCATTTCTTCGGCTTCCTCACCAACACATTCCGGGCAGAAGCCGACGTTTTCTCCGCGCGACAATTCTTTATCGAGGAGCATGCGCAGGCGCTCGGCCACCGGCTTCAGGCTCAACTTGGGATTTACTTTTCCTTTCGGGCGACCGAGATGGGAGGCGAGAATGAGGCGGGCGCCGTGGCGCAGGGCGTACTCGATGCTCGGAAGAGTTTCGCGGATGCGGGTGTCATCCATGACGCGGCCATCGTCGAGCGGGACGTTGAAGTCGACGCGCATGAATACGCGGTGATCGTTAAGAGGAAGATCGCGAATAGAAAGCTTGGACATGACATGCTCTCCGTTGTCCGATTGCTATTTTCTCGTTGGGACTCCCCTGTGAACCTCTGTGAGACCTCGGTGTCCTCTGTGGTTAAAAAGTCTTTACCCCAGGGGATACCGAGGTCTCACGGAGGACACGGGGAAATACTCCAGATCCTACAGGCCTTTGGATGCCATCAGATTAATAAGGTCGCGGACGCGGCAGGAATATCCCCACTCATTGTCATACCAGGAGATAACCTTCACGCAATTTCCGCCGACCACTAGAGTCATGGGCGCATCGACGATAGAGGAGCGGGAGTCGCCTTTGAAATCTGACGACACCAGTTCGGCCTCTTCGAATCCGAGATAGCCTTTCAATGATCCGGACTCGGAGGCTTTTTTCAGAGCGGCATTCACTTCTTCTTTGGTTGTCTTCTTTTCCACGAACGCAACCAGATCAACTACCGAAACGTTGGGCGTGGGCACTCGCATGGCGAAGCCGTCTAGTTTGCCGGCCAGATCGGGAATCACAAGCTTCAGCGCTTTGGCCGCTCCTGTCGAAGTCGGAATCATGTTGATCGCCGCCGCCCGCGCCCGCCGTAAATCCTTGTGCGGGTAATCGAGGATGACCTGATCGTTGGTGTAGGAGTGGAT
>PLBX01000126.1 GCA_003135495.1 Acidobacteriaceae bacterium
TCGTACCAGAAGGAATGCAGCAGCGCCACGCCCTTCTCAAATTTCATCTGCGCCGCCCCAGTGCACGACACCGGAAAGTGCACCGTGCCGAGTTGTTCCTGAGTCAACGCATCATGATGCCCGTCATCGGCCAAAGCCACGCCAGATAAAGCCGCGGCACTAAAAAAGACAGCAACGCAGAAAATCCAAATAATTTTTCGCATGAAGCACCCTAGGGAGAAAGTCTAGTGCGCGAGTCGAAGCAGGGTCAAGACGAGGGGGCAACACTAGCCCAGCGAATTCACAGGCTATCGTAGTTTTTGGCTTTGCACTTTTTTACATCGTAAAGTAACAAGAACGTACCCTCACTTCATCGCCGCCAGCAACGCCTCGGCTACCAGCTTCTTCGTCTGCTCATCCATCTCAAATTCCCCACCCGTAAGCGCGGCCTCGCTGTTCAACTTTTTGTTTTTTATGCCGATATATACCGCGCTGTACGAAGTCTCACCAAGATTCTCCACTTTGTGCTTGAAGGGCGGGAACCAGCGCGCCTCGCCCGGTTTCGCGAAAACCTCGTGTGTCTTCCCATTCTCATCCGTGAACTGCAGATGCCCCGCCGTCAACACAACCACGACGCCCCCGGGATGCGCGTGAAGGCCCGACTTCTCGTGCGGCCCATAATGCACGTTCACCACCTGCACATATTCGTTTTCAAAAGCGAGTTTGTAATGCGTGGGTTCCGTCTTGGTAGGATCCTGCGCCACGGCCATCGCCCCGAAAATAGAGATGAGCGACGCCACGCAGATTAGCAAGCGATAAACAGAGTTCCGCACGACCATGAGCAATGACCTCGGGGATTTTTATTGGTAAGCCGTGCTCAAGCTTATTCGCACCGAAGCCCCTGTCAATAGCGGAAGTTGCGGGCGGACCAGAGTGGTAAGAAGACAACTTGAGGAATAACGGTGTTCTCGTGAGATCGGCCCCGACGCCTTACTGCAGCCGAAAGCGTTCATTCATCAGCCGCTGCAGCCGCGGCCGGTAGAGAATGTCGTAAGCCAGTTCTTTGTCTGGAAACATGCTAAGTGCCGCCCGCCGCGCGTTCGCGGAAATTTCCGCCGCCTCTTCCAGGGTCAGGTCGGGATCCTGGCTTATTACCGACATCACCATGCTCATCATGACCTGCAGGCGCCGCAGTCGCCGGGCCTCATCCATGTGCTCGTTCTGTTCCCCACCCGCCTGTTCCCCACTCGAATCGTTCCGGTCTGACGAATCGGCCCCATAAACTTCCATACTTCCCCCTGGGAGAATCCATTCCTGCCATTGTCCGCGCTTATTGCCCGCGTTCTGGCGGGATTTTGCTTATTTAGATGTTCGCCGCAACCAGCGCGTTGTCGCCCCAGTCGCCATTGTGACAGCCTTCTGCCGCAAAACAAGACTCTCCAGGGGTTACACTTTTGTGACCCCCAAGACATAGGCGCGGTCAGTGCCGTAATCTGTTACGAGACATCATTACCGGAGGATGCATGCCTGAACCGACCAGCCCGTCATCTCAACCCTCGCCTGACCAAAAGCTCGTCAAGATTTTCGATACCGAGCAGGAAAACGAAGCCATCGTCGTACAAGGTTTACTGGAATCCGCCGGAATCGAATCGGATTTGAAATCCATTGACGCGGTTCAAGACGCCTTTCCGGGCGTCGGAGGATCAGTGATTCTGGTGCGCGAACAAGACGCGCCCGAAGCCAAGAAAATTATCGAGGCGCGCCGTCAATTGCCGCCCTTGGACGAAACCGCCGAGTTGGCTGGATAAGTCATCTGTAGAGACGCGGCTTGCCGCGTCTCAGCAGCACCAGAATGCGGGAGACGGGGCAAGCCCCGTCTCTACAGGCGATCAATGGATGGCGATCAATGAATGGCGATCAGTGGATGATGCAACGTCCGGCGTCACCGATTTGCCATCTAGATAAAAACTAACCGCGCCCTCTTCGTCGGTCCGGTAAGTTTTGACTCCCGCCTCCTGCAAGCGCTCCAGCACCTCCAAGCGTGGGTGACCGTAAACATTTCTTGCCCCAACTGAAATCACGGCATAGCGTGGATGAACCGTAGCCAGCAAATCGGCGGATGTACCGCTGGCGCTGCCGTGATGCGCAACTTTCAACAGCATCGCCTCGGGATGCTCTTCCACAATTCGCCGCTCCGCCGGACGCTCCGCATCTCCCTCCAATAAAGCCGTAGTCGCGCCGAACGCCGCCGTAAACACCAGGCAGTCATCATTCGGACGCATCGACCCCGTAACCTGATCCCGTCCCGGAGCCAGCATCCGGAAATGCGCGCCGCCATAATCAAATTGATCGCCTTCTTTTTTTACCGAAATTTTCATTCCCGCCTTCTGCGCTTGCGCCACAATCGGCGCCAGCGCGCCCACCGGCCTATCAATACTTAACCAAAGTTCTCGCGGATGGAAATTCGCAATCACCGCCGGCATCCCGCCAAGGTGATCGGCATGAGGATGCGTGATCGCGACAATATCAAGATGATCGATGCCTCGATTCCAAAGATAAGAAGACACCACCTGCTCGCCGAGATCGAAGTCAGAGTGCATCCACTGCGGCAGCCCTCCCGCATCGACGAGCAGAGTTCTGCCCTCGGGCGTAACCATTAATATGGAATCGCCTTGGCCGACATCTATCGTCGTCATCTCCATGGCACCCGTACGAACGCGAGGGCGCGACGGGACAAATGCGATCCACGTCGCGACTCCGAACACTGCCACAATCGCAGCCAGAGCAGCCACGCGAGCGCGCTGAACCGCCACCATGGCGAGCGCGAGCGCGGCCATCCACGCCACAATCATCACCGTCGAAGGCATCGCGACACGCAAGTCGGCAATTGATGTCCCGATAACCCGTGCACCACCTAGCCAGTGCACCGTCCCAGCGATACCCTCCAACGCAAAGCCAGATATCCAAACAGCCGGTTTGGCCAGCGCGATTGAGATATATCCCAGGCCAACCGCGGCAGCGGCGGCGGGCATAAGCAGTTGAATCAGCGGAATCACCGCCAGATTGGCGGGCATTCCCATCGTGGTCGCGCGATGAAAGTGATAGGCCATGAGCAGAGCCAGCCCGGCCTGCATCAGTGACGAAATAAACAGCAACTCGCTCATGCCAATGGTCGCTCGCATCAGGACGCGGGACAGCGCCAACGCGAGTCGATCGCCAATGAAGCGCCGAAGCCGTTCAGCGATCAGCCGCATATCGAGCCGGAATTGCGCCACTTTAGGAGCAACATGAACGTCGTAGCTCGTGGCTCGCAGCAGTCGCAAGCCGCGGACATAAGGCAGCGTCGTCCGCTCCAGAACCGGCGCCCCGATGCCCGCAATAATAAAGACCGCAAGAAACGTCAGCTGAAAGCTGGCACCAAAAAGGGCATGAGGGTCAGCGGTCAGGACCCCGAGCACCGCCGCCCCAATCGCGTTCATCATGTTGCGTTCGCGATAGAGCAGACGCGCGCCCAAATATGTAGCCAGCATCAACGCCGCGCGCCACACCGGAGGCCCCACTCCAACGACGAAGGCATACGCAAACGAGACCACGACCGTNNGCAATGGCCGCGAGCGCTGGATCCACTCGCACTTGGCGCAGCACCCAAAAAATGGAGACTGCAAGAATGCTCAGATTCATTCCGGAAACAACCAGCACGTGATAAGTGCCCGAGCGCTGATATTCAGTGCGCGTCGCATTGCGCAGAAATGATTCTTCGCCAAGAACCATTGCGTCCATAAGCGAAGCCTGCGACGCGGGCCACAGCTGGTGAATTTTTCGAACGATGCTGGAATGAACGCGCGCGCGCCAGAGTTCAATGCGGCTACCGGAAAAGCCCG
>PLBX01000128.1:0-2642 GCA_003135495.1 Acidobacteriaceae bacterium
AGCCGCATCTCACCGGCAATTTTTGCTAAATCTGTGTTCAACATGAGTTTGCTGCCGCGCAGAAGGCAAGTCAGCATCATGATCCACGAACCCGCAAAGCATAACGGCAGGTAATGAAAAACCGCATCCTGCTTGGCATTTGGCTGCGATGATCCAACCTTCATCAACTGGTCAAGCCGGCCCGAAGTGCTGCCTAGCATGAAACCGATATTGCCAGCGTTCAGCATAACGCCTTTGGCTTCGCCCGACGTTCCTGAGGTGTAGATGATCGTCACCACGTCTTCTTCAGTGATCACTGTCGTCGAACTCTGCGCCGGCGTCCGCCCCGAAGTGAAAACATTTTCAAAACAAAAACTGGGCGGCGCGTCGGGCCATGCTTGGACGATAGAATCCGCCAACGATCGGTCACCGCAAGCGATTAGAGAAGGCGAGCAATCCCGCATCATTGCGACCAATTCAGCCGCAGCCTGACGCGCATAAAGCGGGACCACCGTGAGCCCTTCGGCCATAATGGCCAAATCCATCGCGACCCATTGCATGGAGTTATCCGCAAGCAGCGCACAGCGATCCCCTTTTTTCAGGCGGAGACGCCGCAAATACGCGCGTGCTACATGTACTTGGGCAAGCAACTCGCGCGCCGTCATCGAGAGCGGCTGGCCGTCGCGCATCTCCTGCAGCACAACGGCGTCGCTGCTACTCTCTAAGCTTTCAACAATTTGGTCGACAAAAGTCATCGGCTTAAAAATATGATTTGTACGCGAAGAAAGTATCTGAATGAAAGCTCTTCTAGCTGTACGCTGAGACCAGTTGTTTCAGCGTCTCGCCCATCGGCGGCAAATAATCCTCCCAACTCCATTCTCCGCGACGTGTGGGGAACTCCGGATACCGTCGCTGCACTTCCTCTTCGAAATACACGCCCATCCGCGCCATCATTCTCAAATTTCTGACCACGGTTCGGGCAATCCCATCGGCAATGCGCTCGCCATCGCGATCCAGAATTTCCAGCGCCGCCAGCGTTCGCGCCTCCAGATCAGCGTCATCAACATTCATCAGCAACTCCTGATGACCGCGCTCGTTCATCAGATTTTTTATGCGCTCATCCATCGTAATTCCCGCCGATGGCACTAACGCCGGCATTGACGTCACAATCCCGTGATAGCGCGAAGAGACCATCATGCGGCACGCGCGCAGAATGCTCACGAGTTGGTACATGTTGTAATCGTCAGAGGTCAGCACCGGAACGCCGCCCAATTGTTCGGAGATGCGGCGACAGGGGCGAGCATCCATGCGCTCGGTGGCCGCCATAATCACAAACACATTTCTTTTCTGCCGAAATGCGGCGACGGCTTTCGCAATCGAAGTCAAATAATGTTCATACGCTAGATCCGCTGCCGGCCCTGCGTTGTGAAAATACGGTCCGCGGTAATGACTTTCTTTGTACGCGCCAGCCAGACTGTGCAGCGCGGCTTTCGTCATGGACGCCTTCACTGGCCACTCAAACGGATTAATCGGACACACTACCAGCACAGGCGCCTTTCCATCCCAACCGGCATCGCGTAACGCTTTTTGTCCGTACTCCGCGCCCAGCGGTTCAAACGTCCATGCTGTGTCGGTTCCTAACTCCGTCGGCACGCCAAGCTCGCGAAGAATTTTTCGCGATTCCTCATTGCGCGTGATCACCAGCGAATTGCGACAGTAGCGCCCACACATTTTCGCCACCAGCGGGTCCATATGTCCCGCTTCCGCGCCATACCCGACCGATAACTTGTTTTCCGCCGACGCGATGCCGAGCGATCCAATCATCATCGTTGCCAGCGCGTTTGCGAATTTCGACTTGAACATCGAACCTTCACAGGCCACAACGCCATGATGTTTAGGAACTTCATTCGCGAGGAAGGGAGGAAAAATATCCGGCAGGCGCACTTGCGAAGTGCCTTCAAAATATCCGCGCGAGCGCTCAAAGTTGAACGTCATCATGCTGAGATCAACATTTTCCGGTCCCAGAATTCGCCGGATTTGCCGCAGCATCTCTTCAACTCTTACATCCGATCCAGTGTTGCGCGTCCCGTTATAGCCGGCGAATAACAGCTTTAGTTTCTCGCCGGGCTGCCATGGTTCCCGCTTGCCCATCATCCACTGAAGTTTTTTCCCTTCGATGATGCCCGACACCCATGCCTCGAGCACGAAGTCCATCATGCCGCGGAACCTCCGGCTCTGCTGCTTTCCGGCCACGCCCGGTATGGATATTGAAAGCTATGTTCGCGGCTGAAGCGTAGCAGGGGAAGGCTGTATTGGGAGAATGGCACCGGTTTGCGTCCGATCTCCGTAGTGACCCGCCGGTTGTCGAAAACCGTATTCCACGTCAGATATGGCATAAACACTTTCATCAGTGCCGCCCCGTGCCCAACCGGTCCTTTGCGGTTCGCCAAAATCTTGATAATTGAATCGAAGGGATTTTCAAGGATGGGTACGAATACGGGCGCGCGCTTGTTTTGTTCCGTGGCAAGTGCCTTGGTCAGTTCCTGAAACGTTTGCGAATCGTTGCCCGAAGAAAGATGATAGGTATCGTAGTCGGGATTCGCCTTCATGTGCAGAGTCGAAATTGCTTCCGCAACGAAGTCCACATTCACAATGTCGATCTT
>PLBX01000128.1:2694-12980 GCA_003135495.1 Acidobacteriaceae bacterium
CATGTGCTCGCAGAATTTCTTGGTTCGCGCGTAAGGATCGTAATCTGAGAGCTCCCATTGAATCGAGCGATCTTCCGAAACAATTTCATGGCTGCGCTTCCCCGCGACTGCAACCGTACTCACATTGGAAAATCGCCGCAGGCCGTGATAATACTNNGCGGCACAATGCAGAACGGAATCGGTGGTGTGAACGAGCCGGTCATAATCGTCGGAAGAAAGACCGAATTGCGGCAATGTAATATCGCCGCGGTAAATCCTGATCTTCGACTGCAAATATTCGTAAAACTTCGGAAATGGCAGATGCAGCTGCAACGCCCGCCAAAGCCGTAATTCCGCGTCCCGCGCATCGCGGCCACGCACCAGCACGTTCAAAGTAGCTTCATGCTGTTCCAGCANNACATGCGCGCCAATGTATCCGGTCGAACCGGTCAGGAATATCGCCACGTTGCTCCGTTCGTCCCAGTCTTCATTGTGTCGGCGTCATGCGCTGTCGAAGTAGGCCTCGTCACCGACGCCAGTGGCATGTGCAACAAACGCGGGTTGCGCGCTTCCAGCGGCCGTCCCTCAATTAGCGGATAGGTCCATCGCCGCAACGCCGGAATGTGGATAGCAATCCAATATTCCCACCAATCTAGTCCTGCCGTGTCATAACCGAAAATCTCTTTCTCTTCAGACGACAAAGCCTGCGATAG
Organism: Acidobacteriaceae bacterium; assembly: GCA_003135495.1. Taxonomy (GTDB): domain Bacteria; phylum Acidobacteriota; class Terriglobia; order Terriglobales; family Acidobacteriaceae; genus Acidiflorens. Next base: position 3,387 of record PLBX01000128.1, read on the forward strand.
CTTCTCGATATTATCCGCAATAAAGTCATGCTCATTCAGCAGAATAAATGGCTCGAACAATCCCACTAATTTTTCAACCCGCTCCAGGTTACGCTCCGTTTTTGCCAGCGGTTTTTTCATTGCAGATGGCAGTGGCGACATCACTCGCTGAATCGATTTGACAATCATCTTCTGAGCCGGCGCCGACATGCGATTGTAGCGTTCCTTCGAAACCGAAATCGCATCCATCCGTAGCCGCAGCCAAAATTCCAAACCCTCCTGCGCACGATAGTGCCGACGGTGCCCCAGCGACGTTAACTCGATGGATCGCCCCATGTCACATGGATTCGTTACCGATGTTGCGAGTTGGTATAACGGATCGTGCCGCCGCTCCACCAGCGCCGCGCCAATCAGCGTCATCCCTGCGCATACGGCATCCACCGGAATAATATCCAGTCGCTTACGTTCGTTCGAAGGCAGTTGCCGAAACGCGGTACCCAGTAAATACGACAGAGAGGCCGAAGTGTTGATGCCTTCATTCCATCCCCGAAATGGCCTCGCCACCGACGTCTCCACAATCGCCGGACGAACAATCGCAATCGGCAGCCCAACGCCATTCTTCGCGATCAGCGTCTCTGCCAGACTCTTTGTGAATGTATAGGTGTTAGGCCATCCCAGTTCCCGCGCGCGCCGAGTCGCCTCTTCGGTTAGATAATTTTTCAGCCATCGCACGCGATTTTTGCGCACCTGATTTTCAAGCGCCTGACCACTAAGCCCTTTTGCCGCGTGCTCTTTCTCTAACGCCTGCTTCCTCAATTCTTCAGTGACTTCCGGACCCTCAGCTCGCGCCTCCGCTGACTCGACCAGATCGTGTAGCCGATGCCATTCCTTTTCCGCATCAAAATCCGGTAAACCCGCGGGCGTGTAATTCGGACGCAAACGCTCACTGACTCGTCCATCGCGCTGCCCCGCCACATAGCATGTCGAAAGATGCAGCAATGCCGCGTGGTCCGACCCACGAATGAATTCGATCAGATGATATGTGGAATCCACATTCACAGCCAGCGCGTCCCGCAGATCAGGGTTGAAATCCGTGAGCCCTGAGCTGTTGATGACTAGATCCAGTTCCTTCCGCAAACGTTCCGCGACGTCAGGATCCATACCCACATTAGGCTGCGAAACGTCGCCCTCAATTACCTCGATTTTTTCCGCCAGCAACGCGCCCAACCGATCGCCATATTTTTCAAACAATGGGTCAAAAACGGGTGATCCCTCGATCATCTTTTCGAAGCGCTTCTGCGCCGGACTGGACTTCTGCCTCCGGATCAGCAAATAAAGTTTTCCAATTTCCGGAAGGTCCATCAGTGTGTTTGCCAGCCACACCTTGCCGATAAATCCGGTGACTCCGATCAACATCACGCGTTTGCCGCCAAGAGACTTACGCACCGAAAACGGCGCTGGATGCCGTGTTTCGTCGAAATAAACAATAGGACGGACTCGCGGCGACTCTACTCGCTCTGCCGGAATAATCGCTGACTCCAGCGCCTTCGTACCTCGCAAACCGAGCGCCCTCACCCATCGCGCCGCGCTCTGCTGCCCGTCCGGGCCTGCTTCACGAATCCGGGCAAATAAACCCCGGGGGCGAATAACCGGACTGAGCAACCGACCCGTGGCTACGCCATCACGGAAATCAAGACGGTTGGCAATAATCCACCGCACGCCGAGATGCCACGCTAGCGGCCTCATCACATGTTCCAGCCCCTGGCTCACCAAGACAACATCCACGCCCGTGGCCCGGAGCGCTTTGAGAGCGCGCACTCCATCTTCCTTAAGCAACGGTTTAAGCTTGTACTCGAACTCCTCTTCGCCCAAAAGATCGAGCCGGTCGCGCGTGATGCCTCGCAGAACGGCGTGCACGATCCGAGTAGCAGCCACGCGGTTCGCCGCATACAAAAATGGACGCAGCAGCGCCATCAAAAGCACCAGGCTGCGCCGCATGGCTCTTGCAATAAATGTCTGACTGTTCCAGGTAAAAAACGCGATCGGACGAACCGTAGTCAACTCGAGCAGACTTCCTTCCACGCGCCAGTAAACAGGTGACGTAGGCCGCGAACGCCCACCAGGCAGTGCAGTCAACGACGGAGTCGTGTCGTCTTTCGACGTTACGGGCACCACCACATTCTGTGACGCTCTATGCTGCGTGGCTTGCTGCTGGCCGGACCGAGGCCCCTCCGACTTTACGCTGTCCAAGCTCCGCGCATCTGAACGGACGCCGGCACTGTTAGTGCCAGCGCCAGCGTCAATCGACGTGCTGCGTGGTCCTTCTTCGAGATTGCTCACAGGTTCCAAAGCTTATTTATCAGGCGCGAAGCACGGCGTGTTGGCGCTGGGAGCCGGAATCATCTATTTTAACCTCTACCTTCAAAACCATGAGAAATAACCGCAAGGCCGCTCTAGGCGTCGATTTTCAAGCGAAACGTTCTACCACCCATAGTCTGCTCTCACCTCCGATTCCGGCATTTACCACATTAGCCATCCCACGACCGCCGCCCCCACTACTACCCAAGCCGAGTTAACTCGGAGCCATAGCAACGCGATTAGGCTTGCGATAAATACGATCAGCGTTGTGCGGTCAACAATAGACGTGCGTCCCAACTGCATCGCCACCACCGCCATTAATGCCAGTGAGCCTGCAACTACGCCATCCAGCGCAGCGGACGCGACGGCGGACTTTCGCAGCCGCGGAAGAAATGGTCCGCTTATCGCTACCAATAAAAAACCAGGCAGAAAAATTCCTACCGTTGCGACCACCGCGCCCGGCCATCCGGCCACTATAAATCCGATGAAGGTAGCAGTCGCAGACAACGGTCCAGGAGTAAACTGCCCGACCGCTACGGCGTCGATCAGCTGCTTCTCGCTTAACCAGTGCAGACGCTCCACGAATTCGGTTTGCAAAAATGCAAGCAATACATATCCGCTGCCGAATATGACCGACCCTATTTTTAGGAATGATAAGAACAGGCGCACAAGGCCAACCGGAACGGCCACGCTTGCGGCGCCAGCTGCAACTGCTGCTGCAATAAACTTCGACATTCCCACGAACTTATGAAATGCGATAGGATTTTTCGAGAATCCAGTTGCGCTAATACTTAGCAGCCGGTTCTTCATCGTCAAGGCCGCGACCGATACTAAGCCTGCAACCGCGAGCACTAGCACTGGGCTGATGCCAAGAAGACTTAGCGCTGCTGCCAGTGCTGCAATCAGAGCCAGCGAAATCGTCCGAACTCCGCTTCGCCCCATCTTAATCAAGGCCTGGATTACGATCGCAACCACGGCTGGCTTGATCGCTGAGAAGATGCCCTCAACCTTAGGTAGGGAGCCAAAACGCATATAGGCCCAGGCGATCACCGCCGCAATCGTTGCCGCCGGAATGATGAAACAACATCCGGCAACAATAAGGCCTCGCCATCCACGCTTGAGTTGCCCCACAAAAATTGCCACTTCCGTGGAGCTTGGGCCGGGAATCAGATTCGCCGTCGCCAGCCGGTCAAGAAATTGCTCGTGCGTAATCCAATGACGGCGACGGACGAATTCTTCTTCCATCATCGCCAGATGCGCGGCCGGGCCACCAAAGGCAATCGTGCCGAGCTTCAAAAAAACGATTGCAATATCGCCCAGCGAAGCATCCCTTGTTTCAGAATGTTCGATTTGTGAAGTCTCAGTCATTCTCGTTCGTGTGGCGCGGACACTCCTGTCCGCGATGACGCTGCAATAAATTCGAGGTTACAGCAAACCCGACTATGTTAAGAATGGGTAGGATGATTCGCCAGGAATGTATTTTCCGGCGAGAACGCACTGAAGGTAGTCAATGGCAAAAGATAATTAAGATGACGCCGCTTACCCTATTCGGTCTGGTTGCAGTAACGGCGATGCTTGTGACCTATGCATTGGAGAGTCGTAGCACGTGGTTCATCCTTGGATTTGCAGTGGCCTGCATTCTCGGTTCCGCATACGGATTTCTGCAGGGCGCATGGCCGTTTGGAGTGGTCGAGGCTATTTGGTCGGGAGTGGCTGCACGTCGCTGGTGGAAAGCGCGGTCAAAATTCAGCAGCCCGACCGATTAATACTATAGCTCGCAATCTTCCTCTCACAGCTTATTGAGTCCATCGAGCGCGGCCACTTTATAAGCTTCAGCTAAGGTCGGATAGTTGAATACGGTGTCGCGGAAATATTCGATGGTCGCTCCCATTGCCAGCACCACTTGTCCGATATGCACGATTTCCGCCGCGCGCTCTCCAATAATGTGCACGCCCAAAAGCTTCAGACTCTCGGGATCGAACAATATCTTTAGCAGGCCTTGATCATCACCCAGCATCTGGCCTTTCGCCAACTCCGAGTAACGCGCCAAACCACTCTCGTAAGGAGTTTTGCTGAGTGTAAGTTCCTCTTCGGTGGCGCCCACCATGGAAATTTCAGGAATAGTGTAGATACCGAACGGAATCAGGTTCGGCAACAAACGGCTGGGCTTGCCGAACATGTGACAACCGGCAAGGCGTCCTTGCTCCATCGAAGTACTCGCGAGCGAGGGAAAGCCAATAACATCGCCGGCCGCGTAAATATGCGGCACCATGGTCTGAAAATTTTCGTTCACCGTCAATTTGCCGCGAGCATCGGCTGCCAAACCAGCGGCCTCAATTTTCAGCATGTCGCTGTTGGCTTTGCGTCCAATCGTATACAGAAGGGCCTGACCCCGGATTTTCTTTCCACTTTCGAGCATCGCGAAAACCTTATCGCGCTCGTCATCAAAGCCCACCTTCACAACCTTTTCGCCTACCCGGAACACAGTCCCCAATTGCCGCAACTGGTAACACAGGCTCTCGATGATTTCGCGGTCCACAAAATCCAGCAGCGTCGGACGCTGGTCCAGCAACGTCACTTTCACTCCAAGCGCAGTGAACATCGACGCATATTCCAAGCCAATGATGCCGGCCCCTACAACAATTAATTCTCGCGGTATCTCATCGAGGCCGTGCACGTGGTCAGAATCGAAGATGCGCTGCCCATCCACCGGAATCCCGTCAATATGTGCCGGGCGTGTGCCGCATGCAATCAGAATCTTCTCGCCGCGCACCTGCTGGGTGCCTTCTTCACTTACGATTTCAATGGTATGCGGATCGACAAAGTGGGCATCCCCTTCCAGCGCGGTCACGTAATTTCGCCGCAACTGCGCTTTGATTACATCAACCTCCCGTGTCATTACCGCTGTAGCCCGCAGAGTTAAATCGGACATCAGGATGCGGTCTTTTACAACATACCCGCGGCCATAAAAAGACCGCTGCCGCAGCCCGCTCAAATACAGCACAGCCTCGCGCAACACTTTACTGGGAATCGTTCCCGTATGAACGCAGACTCCTCCCATAGTTAGGCGCCGATCAATAATCGCGACCTTCTTGCGCATCTTAGCCGCGCAAATCGCTCCCTTTTGTCCTGCGGGGCCGCTTCCAATCACAACAAGGTCATAGTCATTGATCTGCATAGGTGCCGTAGAACAAACCTAGCATCCTAATAACTTGAGGCGAAAGATACCGTTGGTATCGAACGGAAACTTAAGCACGCTCTAATAAGTTCTATGGAGGATTTCGCAACTGGAAACACAAGTGTCGACTTAAGAAATCTAACAACTCCAACATTGATAAGCGAAGTTTTTAGAACGCTTACTCCGTGTAGGCGGAAGCATCTCTCCTCACGGAATACGCAACGGTCGTCTGGCCGGCACCCAACTTCCGCAATAATTTCGTTTCGAGGTCATCGGGATCTGGCACCATCTCGCAAGCCGCAATTTGCTCGTCACTTGCTCCATGAAAGCACAATTCGCAAACACCCAATCCTCCTTCAGAGCGCACCGGAGGGCCAAACGTGCGGCAGGTCATGGGTCGAGATGCATACAGTTCGCACAAGCCTGTCTCCGGATCAAGTACCGGGCAGACCTCATCGTTGCCAAATTCTGCGAAGCGTTGTTCTTGCTCTGAACCTTCCTCAAACACGCGCTTGTCGAGTACGCCTGTCTTCGCATCACCGGGAAAATTCGCGGCCAGCCGGGCTACCGAATCATCTGCCCTGTCGCGTATCCGCCCGGCCCGGACCGGGTCAGACTTTTCGAGGTCGAGCATTCCCTGCTCCAATCGAGCGGCATCCAGTCGATTGATGGCAAATACACCCACGCAGCACTGCGCGCAACCGGGACGGCATACGAGCCACTCGCCGCTGCGCCGCGTTGCATCCGCGAGAGCGGCATCCACGATCTTAATGAGTTCGCCGTCTATGACTGGCGGTCGGCGTAACAGCATAATCCACAGGATATAGGAGGACGTCTCTCCAGTAGCGGTCGCCAAAGCAGTTGGCCGATTTAACGAGAACTAACTTGCTTTGGCAATATCGATACTTCCCAGCCCACGTCTTCTCCGCAGCGCGGTCAGAACATCGGGCTGGCAAATGGGGCAAAACGGCAGCGGTATCACCGACGCGACATCCGTGCCATCAAGCCAGACGTACGCATCGAGATATTGCATGGCAGAGCGGCACTCTTTGCATTCCCGCGGTAGCCGCATGCCCGATGAATTTTGTTTGAGAAACTCTTTTATCGCGGCGACCGTCTTTTCTTTCGCGTTGTTCTGTGAAGAGTTCTGTACTTGGGAAGTTCGAGCGGCAGGTTCAAAATTGCTGGAATTGATGCATCGCGGTATTTCGTTTGACTGCGTTTTCTTAGGCTTGGACACGAAGAGCCTCCATCGCGAAACTTAGTTCGGTTCGGTCACATCCTCCCAAGCCCAGGATTGACGATGTTTATTTACTTGAGATTTTACGGTATTCGTTTCCCAAAATGGTACTGAAATCGAGAACACTTCAGTACGCTAGCGCAAACAAACTTAGACTCCTTTCAGGCCAGACGAACCGCCACATCTCGTGCAAGTGGGCGTCCTCGCAAAGCACGAAAATATGCCTGGCTGTCTGGAAAATGTCCCCTAGCGGTCTAAAGATACGCCAAGTTACAGTATTCCCTTGATTGACTCCTCAGCTAAATGGAATACAGTTAAGCCATTGCCTCAGTGCGTCGCCGACCGCTGTCCTGTCATGGTTCGGCCAGCAACCTGCCAAGGCATTAGAGAAGGGTTGCGATGCCCAAACAGATACTGATCGTTGACGATAGCCCGATGGTGCGCCGCATGGTTCGCTCTTCTGTTGAGGCGAAAACGGACTGGCATGTGTGCGGAGAGGCGGAAAATGGCGAAATCGCCGTCCGCATGGTTGAAGAACTTGATCCGGACTTGGTCGTCCTGGATCTTTCGATGCCCGTAATGAACGGTCTTGAGGCTGCCCGCCACATTTCCACGACCGCTCCTGAAACCGCTCTACTCATGTACACCATGCAAGATTCCGGCCCCTTGCTGAAAGAGGCACAGGCGGCCGGCATTAATGAAGTAATCTCCAAGTCGGCAGTAGGCATCGACAGGTTGATCGCCTCCATGCGGGCTTTGCTCTTTCACCCGCCAGACAAGGTCGCACGGATTTAGTTTGTCGTTTGGCCAAGTTCCTTGAGTTTGGACTTACGACATGACCCAGTTGCGCCGCTCCACAAACGTCGGTGGTTCGTAAGTACGACCCTTCGCTAGTCGCTTTTCCTCCCGGCGCGTTGTCCATAACAGGATCGGCCCAAGCAGGCGTGCTGTAACGCGACTCACCACCGGAAATTCTTTTTCCACCTCGCGGCGGAGGGCGCGAATTCGCAGGCTCACTTCGCGATTAACTTTTTTGAATTCGCGTTCCATCACCCACAACGCCGCATTGTATGCGCTGCTCAATTTACTCACTTCACGCTCAAATCGTTCTCGAATGCGAGCGTCGGGATAATCTTTATAGCGTCGCCAACCTTGAAGCATGGTTTGACACATGCGATAAAGACTGGGCCCATTCATCTCGAAATCGCGCCAGAACGCCCAATCCAAAAAGCGCTTGGAATCTTCGCGAGAAATTGCACCGTGCCGGAAGTTGAATTTGAATTGGCCGTGAACGTCGGCTAGGTCCACATCATCCAGCATCCGGCCTTGCTCGGACATTTCTTTGTACAAAGGCGTGCCCGGAACCGGCGTGTAGAGCATGAACTGATGAAAGTCAGTCTGGTAGCCAACCGCAAATTCAATCTCCGCCGCCATGTTGTCTGGAGTGTGATGCTCGAGGCCGATAATCGTCGAGCCCTGCACTCGTATGCCGTGCTCGCGAAGCTCTCGAGTTAGTTGGGATGCATCCTCGCCCTGTAACTTGCTGTAGTTCGAGCGAGGAGATTCCAGTCCCATCCATACCCAGGAAACGCCGAGTTCGACCAACTCCAGCATGGTGTATTTTCGTATCGCATTGGCCGACGCGAAGACGGAAAGCTCCCAGCTCTTGCCATTCTGCTTCATTAGTTCCAACAGGCGCATTGCCCGCGTGCGGTGGAGTAGGAAATTTTCGTCCATCACAAAGAAAGACTGCACTTTAAGTTCGGATTCGATCCGGCACATCACCTCAAAAAGTTCATCTCCTGTTTCGTAGAAGTTGATAAATTTTCCCTTGCCGCCGAAAAATGCCGATGTCGTGCAAAAGTTGCAGCCCATGGGGCAGCCTACTGACGGAATAATGGTCGCGGCCGTCTTGCCTTTTTGTTGCGGCAACCGCACTCCCATGATGCGAGTTTCGAGACCCGAAACAATCAAGGGATGGCGGACCGGCGCTTGATCGTCTTCGCCCAGATAGCGGCGCATCCATGCGATTCCCTCGCCGCGCACGATATGGTCGGCATCGATCATCGTTTCGACGTCTGGAATTGCAGCGACGTGGCCACCAACAATGATCACCGAATCAGGCGACAATTCGCGCACCAGGCGGCACATCTCGCGGACCTTGCCCACATTCACAATGATCGAAGAAATACCGACGACGTCATAATGATGCGTTGTTAATTCGCGAGCGAAGGCTTCGCGGGTAGGAAAATCGATCACCGTGCAGGGCGCCGAAATATTTTCCTGAATCATCATGATTCCCCACGAACGATGGAACATGCGCAGCGAAAAGGCGCCTTGGGCTCGCGTCACCTGGTTGTGGTAAAGCTCCATCGGATTTATGGCGCGGCTGCCGAAGGTATCATCTTGCGCATAGGGGCCGAAGACGGAACTCAACAGAATGCGAGCTTGAGCTCCTTTGGGATGCGTGGGAAGGTGATTCGGACGTGGCTGAGGATACGTCGCGGTTTGCAATTCCAGTTGATCCATGCTGCGAGAATAATGACTCGCGACAGAATTAGCGGTGATCGTGGTTACATTACAAAATTATTACGCGCCCGAAGGTTTCACGCCTAACGATTAATGAAGGCAGACGGCAAAAGAAAAGGCCGCTCATTTCGAGCGGCCTTCTCAATTACACAGCTAAGAGCTGTTACTAGTCTCCCGCCACGGGCTCGCCGACTTCTTCAGTCTGCTTTGCCGAGCCGTTGCCGTTTGCCGGAGCAATCGCCCCGGTGATCGCACCCAGCGGAATAAATCCACCTTCGTTCGACGTTGCCGGCTTCTCTTTCAGGACAAC
>PLBX01000475.1:0-503 GCA_003135495.1 Acidobacteriaceae bacterium
GGTTACGGCGACGGTGCCGACCGGGGCGACGACCGGGAAGATTATCGTGACTACGAAAGGCGGCAGCGTCACGAGCGCGACAAGTTTTACGGTCAACTAAGTGCCGCGAAAAATCGCCTTGGGGAGCAGACGGCGCTCTCCAAGGCAGGGGAATCCGGGACCGACGGGATGTTTAAGCAAGAAGGGGTGAACGTCCATCTGTCCCGGTTTGTCCGCTCAGTTACGGTGGTCCAGAGGCGGAAAAACGAGAGTGCGCCAGCCCCCGCCAACCCACCACAAGTAGTTCGCTTCCCGGATGCCCTTTGCCGAACTTCGCTTGGCCTAGACCAACTCCTTAGCAGGCCTCTTCAGGCTGTCATCACCGGTCGTGAAGCCCGGTAAAGGACACCGCTGCATCAGCTCCCAGCCAATTAAAAAGGCGGAGTGCGAACTCGCACTCCGCCGCAAATCTAAGTGATTTGGCCTATACAACCGTCTTGCGGCCTTTCGGCTTTGCCTTAGCC
>PLBX01000475.1:510-5639 GCA_003135495.1 Acidobacteriaceae bacterium
CGGTAGCGTTTGGCGGCGTCCATGAGAACATCGTCGCGATTTGCGGTGGATCGCTGATAAGCCGAATCCAGCAGGCTGATTTCCAGAAGCAGCTTGCAGAGTTCGGACTCATCATACGTGCTTACCTGCTTGGCCAGAGGCTCCTGTGCTTCGGATGATGGAGTCCGCGAAACCGGACTGCTCCGGTACCCTACAGTGAAACAAGCCACAAAGGCGCCATCATCGATCGAATACGAAGTCCCGAAACGCTGAACCCTGCTCCTCGTTATCGACAGTGCGCGTACAAAGTCAAGTCGCTTTCGCCATATGATCCGTTGGCGATCGCATTGCATTCGCCTGATGGAGTCTTCGAAACCGGACTGCTCAAGCGCCCGCCAGAGAAAAAGGCTGCGAAGCTCAGCGGCATCATCCAGCAGTGCACTTTCTCCGGTCCGGTTCTAAGGCAAGGATAGCGAAATTACGCCCATTTCTCGCAATTTCCAGACAAAACCAGGCGGATTTCTCTGCACTTCAGACTGTGTGGCGGAGAGGGAGGGATTCGAACTCTCGTTACCCTTTTTTACCAACGCGTAACCGCCCATGTTTGCAAGAGTTAGACGGCTTCTGCATGATGAACCAGCTCTCCGGAGAATTGGAGAGTGGTCGGAGATGGGAGAAAGAGTCCGGTTTCGTAATTCTGACGCAGGCGAACCGACGGCGATAGTCAGGCCGAAAGAAATACGAATGTGTGGCGCATTCCCCACTTTGAACGGTTAGCGAAGACTACGTGCCCTACCGGGCAGTCGAAATCCAACCCTTCTCCGTAAATGCTTCACAGCGAACCTAATCGAGGCGACTTTTTCAGGTTCTTACTCACTCTACTAGCCGCCACGAAAGGCTCCAGTTTTTACTCCCGAATAGACGGTTAACAGAAACCAATAGCGATTGCTTGCCACAAGCCGACTTCTCAGGACTAATCCTGCCGTAGAAGCGGTATAGCTTCCGGTTAGCCGACAACACACCCAGAATCGTCGCATTCGCTGTAACGTGCTGCACAGTCTATAATTGCGCGCACGGATGGCCCTCACCTCTGGCACGAAACTCGGTCCCTATGAAATTCAATCGCCGCTCGGCGCTGGCGGCATCGGCGAGGTGTATTGCGCCAAGGACACCTAGCTCGGCCGACTTGTTGCGTGACCGGCATCCCCGCCCCCACCTTCGGCACGTCACATATGGGTGTGACGAATGCCCTTGCCCGATGTGCGCTGGATTACTACGATGCCAGACAAAATAGTGGCGGGGTGCCAGTCTGCACAGCCAGCACAAAAGGACAAATGTGAATAACGACTCGGCAAGCCTCCCAAGCTCGCGGCGAGGTTCGGCCATCTTTATTTTTCTCGCACTCAGCGGATTGATTCCCTGGTTGGTGCGCTATGGCGTGATTTCGCAGTGGATCCTGTTGCTCCACATCATCGTCGGCCTTGCAGCCATCATCCCGCTCACGGTGATTTTCACCAAGCACGGGCGCGAGGCCGATCGCGACTCGCCCACCCGCTGGTGGAGTACTGGGCTGTGGTCCGGAATAGGCTGGGCGGCGCTGAGCCTCAGCGGCTTGTGGCTGGTGGGCAAAGGAATCTGGGGAGTCTTCGTTCCCTATCGGATGCATTCCGTTCATCTCGTGGCCGGACTCGCCTTCGGAGCCGTAGGGCTCTTCCACGTCGTCTACGGTGTTGCGCAAAGCAAATTCCCGCAAGGCCGCTATGCCCAACTGGCGCGGCCGTTGGCGCTGTGCATCCTGATTCTTGCGGTCGGCGCCGTGGTGATCGGGATCACCCGCAGGCAGGAAACTCTCGCCATTGCAAATTTCATTCCTTCCAATGCTCGCACGGATACAGGCCGGGTGATCCCAGCCAAACTGCTTCTCAGTTCCGAGTCCTGCGGTGCCTCCGGCTGCCACAGCACAATCTATGAGGAGTGGGTCCCAAGCGCGCATCATTTTTCCGGCGCCGACCCATTCTACGCAGTCATCAAGGCCAACTACGTCAAGGCACAGGGCGCGGGCGCGGGCAAGTATTGCGCCGGCTGCCACGAGCCGATCTCGCTAATGTCCGGCGAAAACATTCCCGCGCACACCTCCCCGACTTCGCAGGCCGGCAGTTCCTGTGTCTTTTGCCACGCGCTACGCAATCCCGACGTTAAAGGAAATGCAAACTATGTTGCCACCGCACCGAATCCGTACTTGTTCGAATTCTCGTCCTCACCCGTGCTACGCAAGGTGTCGCAAGCGCTGATTCGGTTGCATCCGGAACAACACAAGCTGGATTACGACGCACAACACTCCCAATCGATTGAATTCTGCGGCACCTGTCACAAGCAGTACCTGGACAAACGAGTGAATGGCTGGCGCAGAGATCATGACCGGACTGAACAAACTGCACCTGCCCGATGTTGATTTAGGAGCGGCCAAACGAATGGCGAGCAGCGCAATGGCGGCGGTCAAACAGGGACAACTTGGGTATGTGCTCATCCGTGCTACCAAGCCGGACTGACACTGATCTTCCGGCAGTCCGGCTAGTGCTTGCCCGCATCCGAGAACAATTCCTTGGTCGGGAACTCAGATACGAGGGTCAGGCGTCCTTGTTACTGTTCTCTTTCGTGCTCAGCCCGAGCACGCGATATGTGAGTCATATCCCACAGGTACCGCTAAGAATTACCAAAACTCCGGCGATTCCAAGCGCCCAGCCAAGGTGAGGATGACCATTGACGAGGATTCCCGCGATCCCTAGGCCGATCCCCAGCGCCACTCGCAAGGAGCGATCCATTCGCCCCACATTCAAAACCATCGCCATATCGCCTCCGCTGTTCGGCGTCTCATGCAGGATTGCTGCGACTGGCCTTCGCAACAAAGCAGCAGATCGCAGCAACTTCGATTTTACGCCGACGCTTTAATCTCGCGAATGTAGTGAGGCCGCGGAATTGATCGCCGATGGCACTGAGATAGACACTACAAAACGAAAGCGCCCCGGACTCTATCGAGTCATGGGACGCTCGTTCGAACAGCCCTCCCCCGAAGTCTGCTCAAACACAGCCTATTCTGCAGCGGGGCTATGAGGTATTGCTCCGACGTGCGCGGCCCATAGTGGATTAATGGCAGCTCTTACAGCTTAAATAGCGACAGCAAAGAACGGTCGTCAATATGGCTCTCAGGTGCTAGCCAATGAACAAACTCTCTGGCGCTGATGTGCGTCGGCTTTCGAATCTCCCTTTTCTCAAGGCCAGACTCAAGGTCTGCTTGTTTGCCTGTGTTGGTAATCACTTTCCATGTTTTCGTCTTCATTGTCTTCCCTCTCTGCTGGCGGCAGAGCTAACGTTTTCGAACACCCGAAGTNNTGGGAGAGCGTTCGCACCGGAGTCACTCGGAAAGTCAGCGGCCCTTTTGGCAAGCAGGCCAAGGCTCGGCTGACGGCACGAACAGGACCAGAACGAAAAACTCCCGCATTAGCACACTGTCCCCTTTCGTAACTATGGTGACCGTCCGAGCAAGAGTACCGTTAACTTGGGATAAAACGTTCATGACGATACATAGCCGTGTAGGCCATCTCACCAGATAAATGCCGCCTTAGCTTGCGGCTGACTTCCATCAAGCGCCGTGTCTGGAAGGCATCGCAGCGGTTGCGTTCTTGGGATCAGAATCGGTTCTTGGTTTTGAATATGATCTCGCAGTACCGTCTATTTCGAGCACTTCGCTGCGCCATGTTTGCGCTGTTTCTCGCGTTATGTTTTAAGAGACTTAGGCAAATCGCCTTTCTCGGTCTTTCCGGTTGGCGATCCCACGTTGCTGCATACTTACTGTGCGCTTCCATTGTTGTCTTGTTGGCTTTCTGGCTTCGCTGGAACTCGAATTTAAAAACAGCAGTTGGCCACACAAGCGCAGACACTGGGAAGATTACAGCCTTTGACACGATTACCGAAGAGCGGCGGGAAACTGACGTTCTTCGAATCGCTGGCGATTTCAGAAAACTCAGCCAGACGGAGTACAGCTTACGAGAAAGCGAGGACCAGTACCGGTTGTTGGTGGCGACCATCCCAGAGGTTGTGTGGAAAACCGATGCGAAGGGCAACGTAATTTTTGTGAGTCCCCAAGTCGAAACGCTCCTCGGATACTCTGCTGACGAGTTTCGTCAAAAGGGAGATTCTCTCTGGTTTAACTCGGTCCACGTAGATGATAAAGAGAGAGTAGGGCAGGCGTTCGAATCACTCATAAAGGAGGGAGAACCCTATGATATCGAATGCCGAGCACGAAAAAAGAATGGAGAGTGGTTCTGGGCGCATGATCGGGCAGTGGCTACTAGGGACTCGAATGGCGCGCGAGTTGCTACGGGTCTCATTTCAGACATCAGCGTGCGAAAAGCAGGGGAAGAAAGCGAAAGGCGTTATCGCTCTCTTTTTGAAAGTATGTTGGCAGGCTTCGCCCACTGCGAGATGGTTTTTGACGACCGTGGCCGTCCGATAGATTTCGTATATCTCGCCGTCAACAGTACATTCGAAAAGTTGACGGGCTTGCGAAATGTGGTGGGCAGGAGATTTACCGAGGTCATCCCAGAAGGGAAAGACTCGCAACCAGAATTGTTTGAGAGATATGGCCGAGTGGCACTGACGGGCATGCCAGAGAGGTTTGAGATCGAAGTTAAAGGCTTGGGGATGTGGTTTTCCATCTCAGCCTATCAGGCGGGAAAGGGATGCTTTGTTGCGGTTTTCGATAACATCACTGAACGCAAGCTGGTTGAGGAAACGCTGTTGTTTAAGACTGCGTTGCTAGAGGCGCAAGCTGAGACGACCATTGACGGCATTTTGGTGGTGGACGAGTCTGATCACATCGTTCTGGCAAACAAGCAATTTGGACTCCACTTCGGAATACCGAATGAAGTGCTGAGCACGGGAGACGATGTTATCGTGCGCAATTACGCAGCGGATCAAATGGAGGACTCCGAGGCCTTTGTCGCGAGGGTCAAGTATCTCAACAGCCATCGGGACGAAAAGAGCAGGGATGAGCTCAGGCTCAAGAACCGGAAGACTTTCGACCGATACTCTGCGCCTCTCGTCGACTCAAAAGGTCGGTATCGGGGAAGAATCTGGTACTTTCGCGACAT
>PLBX01000202.1:0-224 GCA_003135495.1 Acidobacteriaceae bacterium
AATCCGCGCTCGAACGGCTGCGCCCAGAACATCCCATATTTATCGGTAAGCGAATTGACATCGCTCGCCAGTCGTTTCGGTTTTTGAAAACCTCTCCAAAGCATGTGTTGCTCCTCTCGGCCATGTGGCTCAGCGGTGGCTCTCCGAAGCGGCCCGGCTTCGGATCAAATGCCACTGCAGGCTGATCTGGCACGAATAGTAGGCCAAAAAAGTCGTTAGTCGTT
>PLBX01000202.1:235-4357 GCA_003135495.1 Acidobacteriaceae bacterium
GGCAACTGAATATCTTCGCGCTTTGGCAGCGCTATCACGCGGCCTTTGTAGTTGTCGCGATCGATCTCCAACCACACCGGGGCGGGCTGATGGCTGGCAAATTCCTTCGACGTTTCCAGAATCGGAATCTTGCGGCTGCTTTCACGAATCTGAATCTCCTCACCGACAATTACTTCGTAAGAAGGAATGTTGACCTTTTTGCCATTCACCTGCACATGGCCGTGACGCACCAACTGGCGCGCCTGGCGGCGTGAAATGCCAAAGCCCAGGCGATAGACGACGTTATCGAGACGCCGCTCCAACGATTCAAGCAACTTCGCGCCGGTCACGCCCTTGGACTTGACCGCGTTCTCGAAGTAATTCCGAAACTGGCCTTCCTGGGTGAAGTAGATGCGTTTGGCTTTCTGTTTTTCGCGCAACTGCAGACCATAGCCTACAACCTTGGTCTTCTTATCTTTCCCGTGCTGGCCGGGAGCGAAGTTGCGTTTCTCAATAGGACATTTATCGCTGAAGCACTTGGTGCCCTTCAGGAAGAGCTTGATGCCTTCCCGGCGACATAGACGACACACTGCATCTGTATAACGTGCCAAGTTGTTCTCCTTAGTTAGATGACCGGTTTACAGGTTTGGCTTCACCCTTCGTCCCGGACGAAAATCAGTCGTTAGTCTTCAGTCGCTAGTCGTTAGTCCGTGTTCGCAGTCAGTTTTTGCTAACGACCAGCGACGAACGACAAACGACAGTCTCTACACTCTACGCCGTTTCGGCGGGCGGCATCCATTGTGCGGAATCGGGGTCGTGTCCTTGATGGACCGAACTTCAATTCCTGACGAGGCCAACGCGCGGACGGCTGATTCGCGACCCGAACCCGGTCCGCTCACTCGCACATCCACGGTGCGGACGCCGTGATCTCGAGCCAAGCTGGCAGCGTTCGACGCGGCCTGCTGCGCGGCAAACGGAGTTCCCTTACGCGATCCGCGAAAGCCGAGCGAGCCGGAACTCTTCCACGACAGCACGTTGCCGGACATGTCGGTTATGGTCACGATGGTGTTGTTAAAAGAAGCCTGAACGTGAACCAGTCCGTGCGGGACGTGCTTGCGCTCTTTCTTCTTGAACTTTTTTTGCTTGCCTTTTTTGTCGGGCGCCGCGGCGCCGCCTGCTGCAACTGGTTTTGCCATTTTTTTAGAGTTCTCAGTTCTCAGTTTTCAGTTCTCAGTGAAACCGTTCTCCGCCCTAACTGAGAACTGATAGCTGAGAGCTGGTCTTAAGCTTTTGCCGTCTTCTTCTTCTGCGCGACTGTGCCCTTGCGCGGACCTTTACGAGTACGGGCGTTCGTATGCGTACGCTGGCCGCGAACCGGCAAGTTTCGGCGATGCCGGAACCCGCGATACGAGCCGATTTCGATGAGCCGCTTGATNNTCCTTGCGCAGATCGCCTTCCACCGAACCTTCCGCTTCGATCACCTGGCGAATGCGATTAACCTCTTCCTCGCCAAGGTCCGAAATCTTTTTCATCGGCTCAACCTTCGCCGCGTCCAAAATGCGCGCCGCGCGCGAAGTGCCAATGCCGTAAATATAAGTGAGCGCGATGTTCGTCCGTTTGTTACGCGGAAGATCGACGCCTGCGATACGAGCCATAAGTTTCTAACCCTTCCTGCTGACTTTTCGGGAACTACAGCTTCTAGCTACCAGCCGCGAGCTTGACGAAACGGTTTGGGCTCGCAGCTCGCACCATCTTCACCCCTGGCGCTGTTTATGTTTCGAATTCTCGCAAATCACCCGCACTACACCCTTGCGGTGGATGACCTTGCACTTATCGCAAATTTTCTTTACCGACGCTCTAACTTTCATAATTCCTCACGTAGCGACGGACGCATTCCTCCGTCCCGTCCAAGCGAAGCCTGACGGCAAACTTATTTATAGCGGTAAACAATCCGCCCGCGATTCAAGTCGTATGGAGAAAGCTCGACCGCGACTTTGTCTCCCGGCAATATGCGAATAAAATTCTTACGCATTTTTCCGGAAACGTGCGCCAGAACCTGGTGTTTATTTTCCAGTTCCACCTTGAACATGGCATTGGGCAGCGGTTCAACGACCGTTGCCATCACTTCAATCGCGTCTTCTTTACTCATCGACTCCTTAGCAGCCGTCAGCTTTCAGCTGTCAGCTTTCAGTTACAACCTTTCAACTCCATCTCATTCGCTTTAACTGAGAGCTGGAGAGCTGATGGCTCCTATTGGGTCAAAATCACTGGCCCTTGCCGCGTTACGGCCACGCAATGTTCGAAGTGCGCGCTGTAACTGCCGTCGAGCGTCACAGCCGTCCACTTATCGCTCAAAACTTTCGTCTCGGGGCGCCCCGAATTCACCATCGGCTCAATCGCCAGCACCATGCCTTCGGTCAACTCCGCACCCTGGCCTTTTTTGCCGAAGTTCGGAATCTGCGGCGCTTCATGCAACTTCGTTCCGATGCCGTGCCCTACGAATTCACGAACTACGCTAAATCCGTTGGCTTCAACATGCTTCTGAATTGCAGAGCCCACGTGTCCAACCGTGTTGCCGATCTTTACCTGCTCGATGCCCTTGTACAGAGAAGCCTCGGTTACTTCGAGCAACTTCTTCAACTCCGGCGTCACTACTTCGCCTACAGCTACAGTGATGGCAGCGTCCCCGTAATAACCATCTAAAACCACTCCGCAGTCTATGGAAACGATGTCTCCCGTTTTCAGCGCCCGCTTTTCTGACGGAATGCCGTGCACGATCTCTTCATTGATCGAAGTGCAGAGCACGCACGGATAACCGTAATAACCTTTAAACGCTGGGGCCGCTCCAAGGTCCGTAATCAGCTTCTCCGCAGCCTTCTCCAGATCCATCGTGGTGACTCCCGCCGCCACGATTCCCTTCAGATGGTTTAAAACCTGGCGGACCATCTGCCCGCTGCGCTTCATCTTCTCAATCTCTTCCGGCGACTTGCGGATAATCCGGTCTTCTCCAAAACTCATAATTCAATTCGCTCAATGCACGCTCGCAGCTAACATCCGCCCGGGCAGTGCTCGTCAATCACGCTGAAAATATGCGCCGTGACCTCTCCCACCGAGCGATCCGCATTGATCGCTACCAGCCGCCCTTGCGCTCGATAGTAATCCGCTACCCGGCGAGTCTGCTGCTCGTAAGCATTTAACCGCCCCGAAATCAGCTCTTCGCGATCATCCTCGCGGATCAATAGCTTGGAACCGTCCACATCACACGACTCATTGACGAGAGGTGGCTGAAGGTGGATGTTATAGAGCCGTCCACAGGTAGGACACGAACGCCGCCCGGTAAGACGCAGCAATAATTGATTATAGTCCACGAGTAACTGGATCACAACCGGCGGACACTTCTTCGACTTGTCAAAGACCTCGGTTTCCAGGAAAGCATCCAGCCATCCTGCCTGTCCGGACGTACGTGGAAAGCCGTCCAGTACAAATCCGCGCTTACAATCCGCTTCTCGCAACCGCGTAGCGACGATGCCGTACATCAACTCGTCGGGAACCAACTCGCCCCGAGCCATGATCGACCTGGCCTGCAGGCCGAGCGCGGTGCCCTGCGCGATGTTATCTCGCAAGAGATCGCCG
Organism: Acidobacteriaceae bacterium; assembly: GCA_003135495.1. Lineage (GTDB taxonomy): Bacteria > Acidobacteriota > Terriglobia > Terriglobales > Acidobacteriaceae > Acidiflorens. Next base: position 3,848 of record PLBX01000202.1, read on the forward strand.
GTCGATATCTGCGGGATACCGTAACGATCGACAATTTGTTTGGACTGTGTGCCCTTGCCCGCCCCAGGGGGGCCGAGCAGAATCACAGGTCCAATATTTCGCGCGGTCTCGTTGGCCATCGAAATGGCTTCTCTTACTCGTATTTCCCATCGCGGAAAATACCACCGGCTCCGCGCCCACAGAATCTTTCTTAATTATTTAATTTCTACGACCCGAGCTTCGTTGCGTGCCGACTGTTACCAGGTTCGCCGTCCGCGAATCCGTCCGCTGCGCGGAGTGAATCCGTCATAGTGCCGCATGATCAGCTGCGCTTCAATCTGCGTGACCGTATCCATCGCNNACGACGATCAGCAGCGACGTTCCACCAAAATAAAAATTGACGCCCAAACCGTTCGTCACCCAGGTCGGAAGGCTTTCAAACATCCGCCCCAACAGCGGGAGATGATTTAATTTAATGCCCGCAATCATCCATTCCGGAATCAGCGAAATCAAGATCAGGTACAGCGCGCC
>PLBX01000267.1 GCA_003135495.1 Acidobacteriaceae bacterium
CTGCCGAGTCCTGCGGAAGACCCGGATTTCTTGCGGAAACGCGCCTCCCAACTCAGCGTAGGGCAGGCGCAACGTGTACTGATCGCGATGGCGATTATGCATCGGCCCGCGCTTCTGATCGCCGACGAGGCAACCAGTGCGCTCGACGTCATCACGCAGTCTGAAATTCTGGAATTATTCGCGCAGTTGAATCGCGAAACCGGCATGTCGATTCTTTATATCTCGCACGATCTGCCTTCGGTCGCGGGCATCTGTAAGCGCATCGCCATTCTGCACGAGGGCGAAATTGTGGAGTGCGGCACGACCGAACAAATCTTTAATTCACCGGTTCATCCTTACACTCGTCGGCTGATGTCGGCCCTGCCACAGCTTCCTATTCGCCGTGAAGCCTCGCTTGCTAAGGCGCAGACTGCCAGCAAGGACTAAACGCCTTTACCTTTTCGCGAAATACAAATCAGCAATTCTTTGGGCGAGTGCGGGGGCGTCAACCTCAGCGCGATTTGAGAGGACAACTATCGTGAGTCCTCGACCGGAGCGACATTCCAGCGACATCAAGACAGCGAATCCGCCGACCGGAAGGTGCATCATGCTTTGGCGAGTTGTTCCGAGGTTTCAGGAAGCGCTGCATCATGCCATGCGTCGAAGCCTCCCGCAACATTAATTACGTTGCGATGGCCGCCGCGTTCGAGCAAACTGCAGGCGATTATGCTGCGATATCCACTCTTGCAGTGAACCGCGACCGGGCGAGTTTTGTCGATCGAGGGTAGCCCTTGTGCAAACGTATCGAGCGGACGGCAGCTTACTCCAGGAATGTGTCCCGCCTGCCATTCGCCTTCGCGACGCACATCGAGCACATCCATTGGCCGCAAAGTTCCATCGCGCAATTTCTGATTCAGTTCGTGCGCGGAAATCTGCTGCGTCTTCTGCACTGGCAGGCCAGACTCTTCCCATGCTTTGAATCCGCCGGACAAATACCCGCCCAATTCCTCGATGCCCACGCGAGCCAAGCGCAGGCGAGCTTCTTCGATCTGCGCGTCAGTTGCGCCGACCAGCGCGGGTTTCGAGTGTATCCCGAGAATCCCGCCCGCCCACGAAGCAAATTGTCCAGCCAGCGCTATGTTGATGGATCCGGGAACGTGGCCCGCGGCGAACTCCTCGCCCGAACGCACATCGAGCACGTTTACTCTCTCCTGCAACAGCGTCCGCACTTTGGTTGGAGACAGTGCCGGAATCGGTGGAAGCTCTTTGAGCGTAGGAGCTCCCGAGCGATTGATCTCGGCATCCTCAAGAAAATATTCGGGGCGGGCGGGAAGGTTGGCGGTCAGCTGCGCAATAAATTCTTCGCGGCTGCGGATTTGCAGAGCGTAGTTCGTGAGTCGTTCGGTGCCAATCGTCGAAGAACGTTCTGCTCTCATGCTGCGGCCGCACAACGAACCCGCACCATGCGCGGGATACACCGCCACCGCGTCAGGAAGCGACAGCAATTTTTCGTGCAAACTATCGTAGAGCATCCCCGCCAGCTGTTGCGGCGTGTGCGTTTTTGAAAGATCCGGGCGTCCCACATCGCCTATAAATAAAGTGTCGCCGGTCAATACTGCGCAGGGCAGCGCTGATTTCTCTTCATGAGTAATCGCGTCTGTAATCACGCTCTCCGGTGTATGCCCCGGCGTCTCCAGCGCGCGAATGCGAACAGCTCCAATTTTTACTTCATAATCGTCGATCAGTGGTACATGAGGAAACCCAGCATTCGCGCGCCCCCCGATATAAATCTTTGCCCCCGTGCGCGCCGCAAGCTCTTTGTGTCCGGAAACAAAATCGGCGTGCAGATGAGTTTCGAAGATGTGGCGAATTGTAAGCTTCTGCTCTTCAGCCACCTTCAGATAAATATCCACGTCGCGCTGCGGGTCAACTACCGCCGCCTCGCCCTCGGAGCCAATCATGTACGACGCGTGCGATAGACAGGTCAGGTAAAACTGTTCAAAGTACATGTGAAGTTCTCCCGATACAGTCTGACGGGCGAATTTCAGGTTACTCCACCGAAGTATTCAACTCCATAATTAAAACGAGCTGGCTCAAACGATCCAGCAAATTTTTCATGGGCTAGAGCAAATTGTGGGGAAAAAACCTGAAGCAGAATTAATGCCAAAGGCAAAGCGCGAAGCTGGGCCGGGAATGGATGCCGGCCCTAAGTCTATTGCTGAACGCAATGCTGCGAGCGGCATCCAAGCTATTGAAAGTGATGGCAGTTGAATTGCACTACCCGCGTACTCCTTTTGTAACTTGGAGCCGGGTGAGACAAGCGAATAAAGTCAAGGGATTGAGTGTCTTCGACCTTCGGCCCCTAGCGTGCATCGAATGATTAGAAGGTAGCTGCATGAACAGCCGAATTAGTAAAATTTAACAATTAAGAAAATAAGCAATGATGATGTTGAGCGGCAAATTCGGGTCGGTGGCATGGGCAGTCACGATTCACATCGCACTCGTTATTATTTTTGTGCTTGCAATATGGGGCTTCAGCAGCGCTCAAACTGCCTCCTACGTCGGCGCCGCCACGACGGTCGGGGAGAGCGGTGGTCCGCCAGCACTAGCCGTCGCTAGCAATACTATTGTCAGTGAGGACGAATCGGACGAACCGATTCTCACCATCCAGAAGCGCGTCGATGAGGTTAACGTTCTTTTTATAGCGACCGATCGCCACGGCAAGTTCGTCCGCAATTTGACTCAAAGCGATTTTTCTATTCTCGACGATCACAAGCCGGTCGAAAACATCCTGAATTTTCGCCGCGAGACTGATCTCCCCATCGAAATGGGTTTGCTCATGGACGTGAGCGGCTCTGTGTCGGGACGCTTTGGATTTGAAAAAGAGGCGGCGATCGGATTCTTGCAACACGTCATCCATCCCCGGTATGACCGCGCCTTTGTGGTTGGCTTTAATAAAGACAGCCACATTACGCAGGACTTCACCGACCGTGTGCCGTTGCTGGCCGCGGGAGTGCAGCGCCTGAGCAATGGTGGCGGCACCGCGCTCTATGACGCCATCTATAAAGCCTGCAAAGAAAAACTGCTGCGCGAGCATTCGGAGCACCCGATTCGCAAAGCCATCGTCATCCTGAGCGACGGCGAAGATAATCAGAGCGAGCATAGTCGGGCTCAAGCGATCGAAATGGCGCAGCGCGCTGAAGTTCTTATTTATGCCATCTCCACCGATGACAGCGGACTGATTTTGCGCGGCGATAAAGTTCTGGAAGAGTTGGCGAACGCCAGCGGGGGCCGCGCCTTTTTCCCGTACAAGATGAAAGACATCAAGAACTCTTTTGCCGCGATTGAAGACGAACTTCGCAGCCAGTACGCCGTCTCCTATAAGCCTTCTGGCTTTGACGCCGACGGGCGCTACCACTCCATCGAAATCACGGCGCTGAAAAAAGATCTGCAAGTCCGCGCCCGCCGTGGCTACTACGCACCTCAGCAGTAAGACATTCCACGAACGTTTCGCTTCTGCCAGCGCTCTATATTTAACGCTCCCTATCCAACGTCCCATATTAAAAGTCCCGCGCATCCCCAAAGCTTTTTTCAGCCGTCCATCACATGGCAACGTGTCCGATGTCACAGAATTGCGGTAAGGCCAATGTTTTACTGGTCTTGGGGAAAGAACCGCCATGTGCCTCGCCATACCCGGAAAAATCCTTGAAATTCAAGAGATGGGCCCGCTGCGCGCCGCCCGCGTGCAGTTTGGCGGGATCGTGCGCCAGGTCTCTTTGAGCTTTGTGCCTGAGGCCGTCCCTGGTGATTACGTGATGGTTCATGTCGGTTTCGCCATAAGCCAGGTAGATGCCGCAGAAGCGGAGCGCACCTACAAGCTTCTGGAAGAAATGGGGACGCTGGAGTCGGAGTTGCCCCCGGCGGAATTGTAAGTATTCACGCTCGATTTCACTTATGAAATATCTCGACGAATACCGAGACCATCGCATTGTGCGCGCCTTGGCGGCTGAGATTGCCCAATGCACGACTCGGCCTTGGGTGCTCATGGAAATCTGTGGTGGCCAGACCCACACCATCATGCGCTACGGGCTCGATGACCTGCTGCCGCGCAATATCGAAATTGTGCACGGGCCGGGCTGTCCGGTTTGCGTAACGCCGCTCGAAACCGTCGACAAAGCCATAGCCTTGTCAATGCTGCCTGAGGTGATTCTCGTTTCTTACGGCGACATGTTGCGAGTTCCCGGTTCTCACTCGGACTTATTTCGGGCCAAGGCGCAAGGCGCCGACGTTCGTGTTGCGTACTCTCCCATGGAAGCTGTGAAAATTGCCCGCGCAAATCCCGATCACAAAGTTGTGTTTCTATCGATTGGCTTTGAAACTACAGCTCCCGCAAACGCCATGGCGGCATGGCAGGCACGGCGCGAAGATCTTACTAACTTCTCGATGCTGGTTTCGCACGTTCTGGTTCCTCCCGCAATCCGCGCGCTGATGGTGTCGCGCAGCAACCGTGTGCAGGGCTTCATTGCGCCTGGCCATGTTTGCACCGTGGTCGGCTGCAAGGACTATGAGTTCCTGGTGCGCGATTTTCGCGTGCCGATTGTGGTCGGAGGATTCGAGCCGGTCGATATTTTGGAGGCCGTCTTCATGCTTGTTAAGCAACTTGAGGCGGGCGAGGCGAAGCTAGAAAATCAGTACGTGAGATCGGTGAGCTATCAGGGAAATCTGCCGGCTCAGAAAGTTGTAGCGGAAGTGTTTGAGGTCGCCGATCAAAAGTGGCGGGGCATCGGACCGATTCCGCAGAGCGGTTTGCGATTGCGAAAGGAATACGCGGATTATGACGCGGATCGAATTTTCGATCTCGGCGAAATCACGGTTGACGAGCCAGCCGAATGCATCAGCGCGCAGGTTTTACAGGGATTGAAGAAGCCGACGGATTGCCCGGTGTTCGGGATGCGATGCACGCCAGAAAATCCATTGGGGGCGCCGATGGTTTCGACGGAAGGCGCGTGCGCCGCCTACTACCACTACCGTCGACACGCGCTTGTGCATTCGGGAGATTAAGAAATTTGTCTACTAAAACTACTGTCGAAATAGATTTCAAACTCAGTTGCCCGACGCCGCTTCCGGCAAAGGATACGGTTCTACTGGGGCATGGCAGCGGCGGCAAATTGAGCGCGGACTTGATCCGCGACATTTTTTTGCCTGCGTTTCAGAATCCAGTTCTGGCGCGATTGGATGACCAGGCCATTGTTAACGTGAATGGACAGCGGCTTGCAATCACGACCGATTCTTTCGTGGTGAAGCCGCTCTTTTTTCCGGGCGGTGACATTGGCTCCCTGGCAGTGCATGGAACGGTGAATGATTTAGCAATGGGCGGCGCCACGCCGCTTTTCTTGAGCGCCGCATTCATCATTGAAGAAGGCTTTTCGATGGAGCAACTCCGGCGCGTGGTTGATTCGTTGCGCCNNGACAGCCTGTTCATCAATACGACAGGAATTGGATTAGTGCCGGAAGGCATCGAGCTTTCCGCCGATCGAGCCCGGCCGGGCGACAAAGTATTGCTGAGCGGTTCGATCGGCGATCACGGAATTGCCATTCTGGCGCAGCGCGAAGGGCTGGAATTTGAAACTCAGATTCAGAGCGACAGCGCCGCTCTGCACACTCTGGTGGCCGAGATGCTGCGGGTAAATTTGAATAGCGGCGCCGTTCGCTGCATGCGCGATCCGACGCGCGGCGGTGTCTCCAGCGCGTTAAACGAAATTGCGGAGCGTTCTAAAGTTGGAATCGAGTTAGTGGAGAGTTCTCTTCCGATTCATGAACAGGTGCGAGGGGCGTGCGAGTTGCTGGGATTGGACCCTCTATACGTCGCCAATGAGGGCAAGTTGATTGCGATCGTAGCGCCCGAGGCGGCCGACGCGACGCTGCAGGCGATGAGGCGACATCCGCTGGGAGCGGAGGCGCAAATTGTTGGGACGGTGCGGAAAGAGAACCCGGGGTTGGTAACCATGCGAACGCCGCTGGGCACGAGCCGCGTGGTGGACATGCTTGCCGGCGATCAGTTGCCACGCATCTGCTGATATTCGCTGTAGAGACGGGGCTTGCCCCGTCTCCGTTGCACTGAGCGTGCGGACGCGGCAGACGCGTCTCGACAAACAATTTATGCACGAGATGGGTATCGCGAACTCGGTGCTAGATGCGGTGAGAGCGGAGATGAGCCGCTATCCGGGATCGTACCCATGCAAAGTGGGCATTCGCATTGGCGAGATGGCAGCCATCGATCAGGACGCGTTGCGATTCTGTTTTGAGGCGATGATTCTGGAAACGGACATGGCGTCGCTGGAGTTGGCGATCGAGTTTTGTCCGCGGCGGCATCATTGTTTGGAGTGCGAAAACGAATTTGTAGTGCATGACTATGATTCGAGTTGCCCACAGTGCAAGAGCCTCGCAACCAAATGCATCAGCGGAGATGAATTGGAATTAGCCTATGTGGAGGTTGAAGAGTATGCAGCGAGTACCGTTGGAGCGAAAAGTACTTAGTGAGAACGATCGCGTCGCCGCGGAGTTGCGCGCGCGGTTTCAGGAGCATGGCGTTTTGTGCCTGAACATAATCAGTTCTCCGGGTTCGGGCAAGACCAGTCTGCTGGAGCGCACGCTGGAAACGCTGCCGAAGCACGATCGCGTGGCGGTGTTGACGGGCGATATTCAGACGGAAAACGATGCCAATCGCCTCAAGAGATTTCACTTTCCGGTAAAGCAGATCACCACCGGCGGCACATGCCATCTGGATGCCCGCATGATCGAACGTCATTTGGCGGATTGGAAACTCGAAGACCTCGATCTGCTGCTCATAGAAAATGTTGGGAACCTGGTTTGCCCATCGAGTTACGACTTGGGAGAAGCGGCTAAAGTCGTGGTATTGAGCGTGACCGAAGGGGAAGACAAGCCGCTCAAATACCCGTCCATTTTTTTTAAATCCGATTTGCTCATCCTAAGCAAGATTGACCTGCTGCCTTACGTGCCATTCGATATGGAAGCTGCCGCTGAGAACGCGCGCAAGGTGCATCCAGGCATGGAAATCGTAAAAGTTTCCTGTTTAACCGGAAGCGGATTGCACGAATGGATGATGTGGCTGGAGCAGCAGCGGCGGGCACATAAGCCGTTGGCACAGACGATTGTCGGCTAAAGTCTCTTTTAAGTACAACATTCTGCACTTTGACTTACTTTTGTTATAATGTAAGGCATGAAGGACTTTAGTTCTACTTTTACCTCAAAAGGCCAGATTGTCATCCCAGCGGAGCTTCGCCGCAAACATAAGATCCAAGCGGGCACGAAGGTGAAATTCCTGGAAGACCGTTTCGGCCGCATCGTGCTGCAGCCTGTCACGGAAGAATATATCCGTCGTGTCAGAGGAATGCTGGCAGACGGTCCAGATTTGCTGGCCATCTGGGAAAAAGAACATCGAGAAGAAGGCAAGCACGATAAATGAGAACATACGTGCTCGACGCGAGCGCGCTAGTCGCCTTGTTGAGAGATAGCCAAGGCGCTTCCAAAGTCGAAGAGTTGCTCAGAGAAGCGACGGGCGAGCGCGCAAAGATCCTGATGTCGGCGGTAAATTATGGGGAAGTTTACGGTTTGATTTTACGCCAGTTGGGGGTGGATGAGGCGCTTATGACACTGCAAGCTATAAGCCCCTTTCCGATCGAGCTGTTGGACGCCACGCCGCAGAGAGCATGCCAGGCCGCAGATGTTAAAGCCAAATATAAACTTCACTATTCGGATAGCTTCGCGGCCGCGTTAGCGATAGAGCACAAGGCCAAGCTGGTGACGAGCGATTCACATTTTCGCAAGCTCGGTCACAGTTTTCCGGTGGTTTGGTTGAAGGGCTAAGGAATTCGCTACCTGGTCAGCGCTGGCTCCATCGCCGTCTCGGCCCACCAGATGCCGCTTTCCACGGGATGTGCGCGATGCCAGTAGCTAACCCCCAAGCGGTCTAATTCATTCAACACTTCCGCAATCGCTTCCTCTAACGATTCTCTGACGGGCTGGCTCAGGCTGCAGGTGGGCTCGTAGGAGTCGCTGTTGATTCCCACCAGCAAGAGATCCGTGGGAGCGACTCCAAACAACTCGGCACTTAATAACGCGTCAACAAGAGCAGGCGAATGCGGATCCATGCGCACTGCGGGGCGAAGGCGCATGATGTCTTTTTTTCGGTAAAGGAGTACCGCGCCTTGATCAGCGACGCCATCGTGCACGTTAACAGAGTCGATTAAGATTACGGCATCGTTTGCGGTAAGCTGATCGATCAGATCGAGAGCTGGAGTACCGAGGTCGGCGACTTCGACGCCGTCTTCGAACTCGTAGTGCGCGGCCAAAAGGCGCGCTACGTATGGCCCGACGCCATCATCTCCCAGCAGTACGTTTCCAATTCCGCCAATCAAAACTTTTTTCATAGCACCTTCACTTTGGCAATCTCTTGCCCGGTTGGATCGAACGTGTGGCAGGCGCACGCCATACATGGATCGAAGGAGTGGATGGTACGCAACACCTCCAACGGCTCCTCGGGACGAGCCAGCGGCGTGTGCATCAGCGAAGCTTCGTAAGGCCCCTGAGCGCCAGAAGCATCGCGCGGGCTGGCATTCCACGTGGATGGAACAACGGCTTGATAGTTTTTAATTTTCGCATCCTTGACTACAACCCAGTGCGATAAAGTGCCGCGAGGAGCCTCGTGCGTGCCGACGCCTTCAATTTCATGCGAAGGAAACACCGGCTGATTGAAAACTGCGGTATCGCCCTTGGCAATATTGTCCGTGAGCAGTTGGAGATGTTTCTGCGCCAGCTCCGCCAACATCGATGCGCGAATCGCGCGCGCGCCATGGCGACCGAGCGTCGACTCCAACATGCCAGGAGTCACTTGAAAATGGCCGACCGCGCCGATGGTCTCGATGGCGCGACTGGCATGCTTCACGGTGAGAGGATGTCCTTGCGCGAACCCCACCAGCACCTGAGCCAGCGGACCAACCTGCATGGGCGCTCCGTTGTAACGCGGCGCCTTAACCCATGAATATTTCTGTTCGGCAGTCCACCCAGTGAAGTCGGGATCAGTCACACCTTTCCAGGGATGCAGCGGCTTGTCGCCTTGATAGTAGGCATGGGCGACATCTTCGCTGACGGCAGCACGAAAATCCTTGTCAGATGCGGTTTTGAAGGCGTGAACGCCTCCGATATTGCCGTTCATGATCGTACCGCCGGGGAGATCGTAGGAAGTTCCAGCGCTGTCGAGTGGCAGATCGGGCACAGCCATATAGTTGTTGACGCCCTTGCCAATCTTGAACCAATCCGGGTACATCGCGGCGAGGGCGCAGACATCGACAAAATAGACCTGGTTAACAAACTGCACTACTTCTTCCAGCAGTCCGCGAATCATCTCCAGCCGATCCATGTTGAGGGCGCTGGCATTGTCGAGATTGATGGCATTCGCTACGCCGCCGACGGTCAGGTTCTGAATGTGCGGAGTCTTCGAGCCTAGAATTCCAACCACTTGTAAAGCCTTGCGCTGGTACTCCAACGCCTGCACGTAGTGCGTAAAGGCCAGCAGGTTGACTTCAGGAGAGAGGCGCATCGCGGGATGCCCCCAATAGCCGTTCATGAAGATGCCGAGTTGTCCGCTGGCGGCTACGGCGTTGACGCGGTCTTGCGCGGCTTTGAACTCCTCGCGGGAGTTGCGAGTCCAGGGCGAAATGCTCTCTGCTAACTTCGTGGTGGCGTTGAGATCGGCCTTGGGAATCTGAAGTATGTCGACCCAGTCCAGCGCGGACAGTTGATAGAAGTGAACGATGTGATCGTGCAACGCATGCGCAATCAGAATGAGATTCCGAATGTATTGAGCGTTGAGCGGCACTTCCAACTGAAGCGCGTCTTCCACGGCGCGAACGCTCGCCATGGCGTGCACGGTAGTGCAGACGCCGCAAAAGCGTTGGGTGAAGAGCCATGCATCGCGCGGATCGCGTCCGCGAAGAATGTTCTCGATGCCGCGCCACATGGTGCAAGAAGCCCATGCATTGCTAACCGCATTGTTGTCGACGTCGACATCGATGCGAAGGTGGCCTTCAATTCTGGTGATGGGATCGATCGTAATTCGCTTTGCCATGATACCTGCTTCTCAGTCGGATTCTTTTGGCTCGATATCGCCGAAGAATCCAAAATTAAAATATCTTGTCCAGCTGATGTAGGGTTTCCGAAACTTGAAGTAATGCGCCATGTCGCGCCATTCCTGGGCGGGAGCCGGAAGGATGGCAAACAGTTTCACCATAAGTAAGAATGCCGCGATGCCGATGGAAACGAAACCGATCGCTATCAAAAGTTCGATCGTGGAGGGAAAGTACATCGCTTTCGGTCCTGGCATATACGCCAGCGTGGTCGGGCTGAAGCGATAAAGCATTCCTCCAATCGAACTGATGGTGTAACCGAGGAACATGGTTCGCGGTTGGCGGTCTTTGAGGGAGCGATAAAGTAGCCAACCACCGTAGCCAATCAGGAATGTCTCAATCCAGAAGATGCCCGCATATCGATTGAAGCGAAACGCGGTAATAAGCGCTCCTCGAAACAAAAGATCAAGCGTTCGCAGAGCGAGCCAGCCGGCGATCAACCATGCGGTGATGCGAGCGGCCTCGTCTAAAACTTCTCTGTCCATTGGCCGCTTCCAAACCAAGCAGCACAACATGGTGGTTCCGGCAACGCATCCGAAGGACATGAAGGCGGCGGCGCCCACATACAACAGGGGAAGGAATGGTGTCTGCCATAACGGGTGCACGCGCTGGCCGGCGAGCAACATCAAGGCGCCTAAAGACGACTGGTGCATGGCCGGCAAAAGATAGGCGGCTGCGATAATTAAGGGGAAAAACTTGTGCAGTATGTGTTCCAGTTTTTCAACGATCGGCTGCAGGCGAACATCAAAGTGCCAGAGTCGTTCCAGCACGGGCGGAATATTTTCAAGAAATAAAGGGATGGCAGCGTAAACCGACATGCAGATCGCAACTTCAGCCATCGGCGAATGCACGTTCCAGTTCCAAGGAAAAAATACCCAGTAGAAATTCCAGGGACGGCCTACATCTACACCTAGCAGGCACAGACCGCACGCGTAAGCCAACATGCTGGTAAGCAGCGCCATTCGCATCAGCGGGAACAAGCGCTTGCGTCCGAAGACCCAGGCTGCCGTACCAACTGCAAATGCGCCGGAGCCCCACGCGGTCAGAACAACTACATTGAAAGTTTTCCAGATTCCCCAACCGAACATATCGTTCATGCCGCTAACCGGACCGAGTCCAACGATTTCTCGGTAGGTGGTCAACACGAGCGCCAACAGAGCCATTACTATGAGACCAATGAAGAACGGGTTCACAACGGACACGCCGTACACTGGAACCGCCCGCTCCCAGCGAGGTCTTGTCGTGCCCGGCAGTTTAATAACGGTTGTGCTCATGTTTACTACCTCAAGAACTAATAACTTCGCCAAATTGATTGCGAACTTATTGTTGCGCTCTTAGACCTGTTTCCTTTTCCTGTTCCAGCGCCTCTGCTTCATGTCCCTTCAAGTTTTTGCGAATCACGGCCACCAAGCCGACGTAAAGAAGCGCGGGCAGTGCGAAGTATTTATAAACGCGCTCCTGCCAGCGCAGTGAACTGGAAGGCACAGACTCCGGACCTATCTCCGGCAAGCCAAGCATCGCGAAGGGTACGCGGGAGAGATAAAGAGCTTGCGTACCGCCATTGTCTTTTTCGCCGTAAACGCGATCCTGGTAGTAACGGCCGGGGCTGTTTTTAATTCGCCGCTTCGCCTCCAGCAACAAAACCGTTCGCGGTCCAAAAGTTACTGCGCCCGTCGGACACACGCTGGTGCATCCGGGTTTCAGCCCTTTCGCCAGGCGATGGCTGCACAACTCGCACTTCGTCACCACGGGATTGAATCCCTGCCACTGAAAGCGCGGAACAGAAAAAGGGCAGCTGATGGTGCAATAGCGGCACCCGATGCACTTGCCCCCATCCCAGCGAACAATGCCAGTGACCGACTCCTTATACAGAGCCTGAAAGGGGCAGCCGGCGGCGCATGCGGGATCGAGACACTGCATGCACTGCCGCTTAACGAAAGAAGATGGCGAGCCATCGGTGGGTTTGTAGAGCTTGATGATGTTGCGGGTAAAGACGTTCAGGTCGACTGGGGCCTCGTGCAGGCGGTCGCCGCTTATATCTTCTGGCGTATTATTAGCCTCGTTACAGGCGGCTTCGCAAGCTTTACATCCAATGCATAGGCTGGCGTCATAGAGTAATCCGACGGCAGCGTTTGGTACGGGAAGGCTCTCTGCCTGCGTAGACTCGCTGCCGGCGGATGCCATCGTACTCATTGACATGACCGCTGCGACCGGCACTCCGGCCTTGGCGATGTTGGTTATTAAATCTCGCCGAGTGATCGCCACATCAGTCCTCTTTCTGAACGGGATGCTTCGCAGCTTCGTCCATTCCCGCAATGTGGTTGGCGTCCGCCCCAATTCGTTCGACGCCCGCTTCGTGACTGCTCTGGAAGCGCTGCGAATAGACATACGTTGCGCTGCCGAGCGCGCCGGCTACAGCTCCGGCCAACGCGGCGGCGCCAACTTTGGCGCCTCCTACGGAGGTATAAATCGGTGGATAAGTGTCTGGTGGAGTCGCTAAATGAATGGGAACGGTTTGGAATGTGGCCATTTTCCAAACCACGTTCTTTTCAGTACATCCTAAGCAAGGCGCTCCGATTCCAATCGGCCACACGCCCGGAATTTCATTGAAATGCCGCAGGGAGCAGGCGGCATGGGTGACTGGGCCTTTGCAGCCGAGCTTGTAGAGGCACCATCCTTGCTTATGCCCTTCATCTCCGAATGACGCTGCGAATCTGCCGGCATCAAAATGCGCGCGACGCGGGCAATTTTCGTGGATCACGCGATCGTAGGCAAAGCGCGGGCGGCCAATGTCGTCGAGCTCCGGCAGTTTGCCCATGGTCACATATTCGAGGACGACGGCCAGTAAGTTGTAGGGACTTGGCGGACAACCGGGAAGGTTTATGATCGGTTTGCCAGTAATGATGGAATCGACGCCAACCGCGCCCGTGGGGTTCGGGTCTGCAGACGGGATGCCGCCCCACGAGGCGCAGGAGCCCATGGCGATAACCGCCGCCGCTTGGCTCGCAACTTCCCTCAGAACTTGCACTCCGGGTTTGCTGCCCAATTCCATGTAGACGCCGTCGTCTTTCACAGGAATTGAGCCCTCGACCACCAGCACATATTTGCCGGCGTTCTCCGCCATGGCGGAACGCAACGCAGCTTCTGCTTGCGCGCCTGAGGCGGCCATCAAGGTCTCGTGGTAATCGAGGGAGATTACGTCGAGGATCAAGTGAGCGACATCGGGAGCGGAGGTGCGAAGGAGGGTTTCAGTGCATCCAGTGCAATCTTGAAAGTGCAACCAGATCACCGAAGGGCGTTTCGTCTTGCCGATCGCCTGAGCGACCTGCAACACCGATTTCTTACTCGTGAGAGATAAGCCAATCGGAGCGGTCGCCATCAACATGCTGCATAATTGGATAAAATTTCTTCGGGAGACTCCGCTGGACTCGAGATGTTCCGCGATGGTGGGATGCTTAGACATTAGTGCCTTCCTGACGTACGCCAGTGCCCCGCACCCTGCATCTGAACGTTGCTGGTTACCGACGTTCCTTCCAGCCAGTCACACGGGGAACCTGGGATGTAACAATATTGGTTATCGCTTGGCCGGAATTTTGCGTCAGTGATTCAAGTCACCGGCACTCGTGACACCCTTAGATTGGCGTGCCAACCGGCCTCGGATCTCCATAAATTGCGCCCAATTCGGATTTCTGGACTCCTTGCCTTCCCTGTGATCTTTGTTCCCCAATGTTCTCTGTTCCCCCGTGGGGTGAAAATTTTGCCGTCATTGTTAGTCCTTTCGCACTATTGACCTGTCTGCCAGCACCCCTATAATCACGTCACTTCAGGACTGGGGCATTCCGCTCTTAGATGGGCTAGAAACTTTGGTGCAGGCAAGGCTTTGCGGGAGGGACAACCATTCTTCAAAAGTATTTTGTGAAGAAAAGACTCATCAGAATTTTCACGATAATCCTCGTAGTGTGGGTATTTGCCTGTGCCGCGCTCTACGGGATTATGCGCCAGCCCCCCGAGACGTTAGCGCGCGTTATGGCGAAAATACCGGGGCCAGTTGCCTTTTTGGTGCTTCCCTTCGAGACACTTTGGACCCACGCGCGAGCCGGCGCGCTTCAAGTCGGTGACGCCGCCCCCGATTTTTCGCTGACGAAACTCGATAAGAGCGCCGCAGTGCAACTCTCGAATCTGACGGCCCAGGGGCGCCCCGTGGTGCTCATCTTCGGCAGCTACACTTGACCGCCATTCCGGCGGGAGGTTCCCGCTCTCAACAAGCTTTACCAGCAATATGGAAACAAGGCCGCTTTTCTGGTGGTGTACATCACCGAAGCGCATCCGAGCGATGTGTGGCAGATGCAGAGCAATATAAAGGATAAGGTTGTTTTTGCCAGCCCCAAGGATGAAGAAGAGCGGGCAATGGTGGCGGGAGCGTGTGTGCGAAAGCTCGGCATCGAGATTCCCGCCGTGATCGACGCATTCGGCAACTCGACCGAACAAGCCTACACGGGATGGCCCGATCGTCTTTATTTCATCGACGCGAGTGGACGCGTTGCCTATAAATCCAAACCAGGTCCGTTCGGCTTCAAGGAGCACGAACTTCAGGCGGTGTTGGACAAGTCAGTGAAATGATTGCGATCAGGTAACTCGCCGAATGGCACGCCTTGATCGGCGTCGCAGAGTGGTTCCAAGGTAAAGAAAAAAGTCGCTCCTTTTCCCTTCGCGCTCTACGCCCAAATTTTTCCGCGATGCCGATGCACGATGCGCTGCACGGAGGCCAGTCCGATGCCGGTCCCTGGAAATTCGTCTTGGCTGTGAAATCTTTGGAAGGCGCCAAAAATCGTACTCGCATATTTCATATCGAAGCCGGCTCCATCATCCTTCACGAAATAGGCTTGGGTGCCATCACTTTCGAGTGAGACGCCGAATTCAATGCGCGCTGTTGGACCGTGGCTGGTCAACTTCCAGGCATTATTCAGCAGGTTTTCCACCAGTATCCGCAGCAGCGCGCGATCGCCGTTGGCACAGATTCCCTCAGCGACCACAAATTCTACGTGTCGGCTGGGGTCACCTCGCTGCACTTCGGCCCCAATGGATTGAACCAAGCTGCTAAGGTCGGTCCGCTGGGCATTGAGTTCGCCGCGGGAGAGGCGAGCCAATCTTAAGAGCGCATTAATCAGGCTGTCCATGTGCTGGGCGGAGGCGCTAATGGCCTGGATTAGATTTTGGCCTTGCAGGTCGAGTTTCTCGGGATACTCTTTCTGCAAAACTTCCACGAAGGCCTGAATACGCCGAACCGGTGCGCGCAAATCGTGGGAAACGGAATAGTTGAAAGTCTCCAGTTCCCGGTTAACCGCTACCAGTTGACTTGTGCGCTCTTGAACCCGTTGATCGAGTTCGGAATTGAGTGAGCGGAGACCCGTTTCCGCGGCCTTTCTGGCGCTGATGTCGCGGATGTTGCATTGAATCACCTTCTGGTCGCCGACTAGATAGACGTTGCTGACGAATTCGACGGCAATGGAATGCCCATCCTTTGTTTCCAGGGGCTGGTCCTCGTAGCGGATATACCCATTCTTCTGCAATTCCGCGAAGCTGGCCTTACACGCCTCGATGTCCTTGAAGGCGCCGATCTCCCAAAGTTTTTTCCCCAGGCAATGCTCGCGCGAGTAACCCAACATATCCACCAGGAACGGATTGGCGTCCATGATGTGACCACTCTCTTCGTCCAGAATCAAAATGCCATCCTGGGCGGTTTCGAAGAGCCGGCGGTATCGGGCCTCCGACGCTTTGAGGGAGTGCTCCATGCGCTTTCGTTCATAGTAAAACTCGGTTTCGCGCAGCACCCGTGCGATGGCTGGAACCAGCCGCGCCAGTTCCGATTTTTGAACGTAATCATGCGCGCCCGCCTTGATGAGCGATACGGCCAGGTTCAGATCGATCTCGCCGGATACGATGATGAACGGGACACGTGGGCGTAGTTCCTTGGCCAGCGCAAGTGCCGCAGGAGCGCCAAATTCCGGCATGGAGTGGTCAGAGGTGATCAGATCCCAATCCGCCCGCTCCAGGGCAACGCGCATGCCGGGTGAAGTATCCACCACTTCAAAAACTGGCTCATAGCCACCGGCGCGAACCGCGCGAACCAGCAGATCGGCATCATCCTTGGAGTCTTCCACGATCAACATGCGAAGAGATTGACTCATAAACACCCGCTTTACTACATATCCAGCCTAGTTCGGTGAAGATTGTGGAATCTGAGCAAAATTGAACAACACGGCCAATCGTTTCGGCCGTGATCCCAATAACGGCCACGTTCCCGCCATGGGTCGCTCTGTTCTTTGGCCGATCAAGTCGTTGGTACATCGACTCACCCCGTTGTATCCTCGGGACGTGCCACGCTCTCCTGCGCTCGGTTCAACTGCGCCTCATCGGACCCCTACTTCTGGATTATTTTTAGGCCTGATCATTACGTTGGCAGCTGTTGTCACATACTCGGCATATATCACGCGGCAAATCTCCGGCCTGCGCGAACTGCAGAACAACCTAGTCGATCGCAACCGGAAAGATTCCCTGCAATTGCTTCGCATCCAGAACGATTTGAACTCGCTCGCGCTGGCGATGCGCGACATGCTCGACAATGACGAGCCCTATCCGCTGACGGCGTGGTCGGCGCAATTTCAGCGGGTTCGCGCCGATCTTGATGACGCGCTGCGACGCGAGCAGCGAGTTGCTCCGGTGAATCGAACTGCCGAACAAGAAAGGTATCTTGAGGATTCAGTGGCGCAATTCTGGGACGCGGCCGATCGAACCTTTGCACTGGCAAATGGCCCAAACCAAGCCGAAGCGAGGACGCAGATTCGCATCTCGCTGCGGGCGCGCCAAGAGGCGTTGAGTACGGCCGTTTCGCGATTGCTGGTACAAAATAACGAAAGCGAAGAGCAGGCGGCGCTCCGCATCGGGCGTATTTATTACCGGGTACAGCGCCAGGTTTATCTCTTTCTGACCGCAACGCTGATCGCCATTCTCTTCACCAGCCTTTATCTGATCCGCTCGAACCGGCGTCTCTTCGCCCAACTCGCCACGCTCTCTGAACAGCGAAGCGAGCTTGCCCAGAAGCTCATTGCCACCCAGGAATCTACCCTGCGCCACATCTCCCGCGAATTGCACGACGAGTTCGGGCAGATTCTCACCGCCGTAGGAGCAATGCTGACGCGCGCCGGAAAGCATGCGCCGGAGGGATCGCCGCTGCGCGCCGAATTGCGCGAAGTCTGCGAGATTACGCAAACTACGCTGGATAAAGTGCGCAGCCTTTCGCAGGCCCTGCATCCGGTGATGCTTGAAGAAACCGGGCTGGAGAGTACTCTCGACTGGTATCTACCAGTGGTGGAACGGCAGGCTGGCCTTCACGTATTCTATGAAAAATCGGGCGAATCTTTCTCGGTGAAGGGGGACGCTGCGATTCATGTCTATCGAATCGTGCAAGAAGCTTTAAATAATGTGACCCGGCATTCCGGAGCCAGCGAGGCATGGGTGCGGCTCCGATTTCTGCCTGACACTTTAACCATGGAAGTTGAAGATCATGGCAAAGGGTTGGAAGCGCCGGCCACCATGCAAGAAAAAGGAATTGGACTGGTAGCAATGCGAGAACGCGCCGAACTGTTGGGCGGCAACATTGAATTTGGCCCGCCCACGCAAGATCGAAGTGGAACCCTGGTTCGATTGAAAGTTCCGAGAGAGATGCTTAATTCCGATGCCGAATAAAATTTCAGTATTGCTGGTCGACGACCACACTTTGGTGCGCCGCGGTTTCCGGCGCATTCTTGAAGATGAGGACGACATCACCATTGCCGGCGAGGCCGGCGATGGCGCCGAGGCCATCAAACTCGCGGGAAAGCTGCAGCCGACTGTGATCGTCATGGATTGCGCCATGCCCGGTATCAACGGTCTGGAGGCTACTCGAAAGATTCTTGAAAGCAATCCACAGGCGCTGGTGCTGATGCTGAGCATGCACCCGGAAGAAACGCTGGTGCGCCAGGCGCTAGACGCCGGCGCGCGCGGGTACGTTTTAAAAAACGCAGTCGATCTCGAGTTAAGCACTGCCATACGCCGCGTGGTTAACGGCGAAACTGTGCTTGACTCGCAACTCAAACCGGCGGAAATCCTAAAAGGCAAGCGCCACTCCGCCCTCACCCCGCGCGAACTCGAAATACTGCAAATGATCGTAGATGGTAAATCGAATAAAGAAATTGCCACCGTGCTCGATCTGAGCGCCAACACGGTCGCGGTGCATCGCGCCAATATGATGGACGCTTTAGGCATTCACAAGGCGGCGGAGTTGGTCGTCTACGCTATTCGCCACGGGCTGGTTAATCTGCCGTGACCGATTGCAAGATAACCGATCGCCAGATGAACGACCGCCGGTCGTTTCTCCGAGCGGGAATGTGTAGCCTGGCATCGACTCTAATCTCAACTGCCGGCTTTCGACTCGATGCCTTCGCCGCAAACGCTGCTCCCGATCC
The DNA here is from genome assembly GCA_003135495.1 of Acidobacteriaceae bacterium. Lineage (GTDB taxonomy): Bacteria > Acidobacteriota > Terriglobia > Terriglobales > Acidobacteriaceae > Acidiflorens. Next base: position 18,689 of record PLBX01000267.1, read on the forward strand.
CGGTTTTCATCTCGTCGACGTGACTTCACAAGCTGGAATAAATTTCCGTCACAACAGCGGCGCCTATGGCGGCAAGTTGTTGCCGGAAACGCTCGGTGCCGGATGCGCATTCCTCGACTACGACGGCGACGGCTGGCAAGACATTCTTCTGGTGAACGGCGCCGATTGGCCAGGGCACAAGCGTGAACCGATATCGCAGCCCAACTTCCTGAAACTTTATCGCAACAATCGGAACGGCACGTTTTCCGATGTCACTCGCAGTGCTGGCCTCGATGTTGAAATGTATGGCATGGGAATGGCCGTTGGAGACTACGACAATGACGGCTTTCCCGACATCCTCATCACCTGCGTGGGGCAGAATCGCCTCTTCAAAAATACCGGCAAGGGAACATTTATCGACGTAACCAAGTCGAGCGGACTAGGCGGACGGCAGGCCTTGAGCACGTCCGCGTTATGGTTTGATTTCGATCGCGATGGACTGCTGGATTTATTTGTCTGCAACTACGTCAAGTGGTCAGCCGAGCACGATGTATTTTGCAGCTTCGATGGCAAGCACAAGTCGTACTGCACGCCCGAAGCCTATCGCGGCGAAACCTGCTGGCTCTTTCACAACCGCGGCAACGGAACATTTGAGGACGTCACTGCAAGCTGCGGAATTTTCGACAGCAGTTCGAAGTCTCTAGGCGTAGCCATGCTCGACTACGATCATGATGGCTGGCCCGATCTGCTCGTGACGAACGATACCCAACCCAACAAACTTTATCGCAACCAGCGCAATGGCACCTTCAAAGATGTAGCGGTCGATGCCGGCATCGCTTTTTCCACCGAGGGACGCGCCCGCGCCGGCATGGGCGTGGACGTTGCGGACTTTGAAAATGCCGGACGCCCGGGCGTGGCCATCACGAATTTCGATAATGAGATGACTGGGCTTTACCGCCTTACGAACGGCGGCAATTACGTTGATGTAGCCATGCCGAGCGGAGTGGGGCAGGCGTCGAAAGATAAGTTGGGATTCGGTTGCGTGTTTCTCGATGCCGATCTTGATGGCGCACTCGACTTGGCAGTTGTTAACGGACATATCGATGACACTGTGCGCAATGTGAGCGGCGTCGGCTACGCGCAGCCTCCGCAACTTTTCTTGAATCGTGGAAAGGGAAATTTCGTCGACGTAGCCTCCGCAATCGGAGGCGGTTTCAGTCAACCAAAAGTCGGACGCGGTCTAGCCTATGGCGATTTCGATCGCGATGGCGATCTCGATTTGTTGATCACCACCAATAATGGCCCCGCCTATCTATACCGCAACGATCAGACGTCCGGCAACCGAAGCATCCGAATTCGCTTGATAGGAACGAAATCAAATCGCGATGCCATTGGCGCCCTGGTGAAGATCTTTCACGGAACACCGTACGCAGCAACGAAGGCAACATCCCATGGAACCGTTATCCAATCGCGCATGGTCAAAGGCGGCTCAAGTTATTTGTCGCAATCCGAACTACCCGTAACCTTCGGCTTGGGCAAGCAAGATAAAATCGATCGCCTGCTAATCGAGTGGCCAAGCGGAAGAACCGAAGAATACAAAAACCTGGCGGCCGGGAGATCCTACGAATGCGTCGAGACGAAAGGAATCACGCCACTGCCAGGTTTCTAGGCAAGATGTAATTTCGCCGTTAGTTTAATTTTGGCCGGAGAATAAAAAATGAAGACTTTTGTCCAAGCCATCGGCACCGCGGCCCTTCTAGTCGGGCTGCTCTTCGCATCCGAACGACCTGCCGTCCCCGACAACTTGAAAGCTCCCGCAGGCGAAGCTGTGATTCTCGTCGGGCACGCCAAAGGAGTTCAAATTTATGTTTGCCAAAGCTCAGACCAAGGTTCGAACTGGGTGCTGAAAGCTCCTGAGGCCGAGTTAACCGACGAAAATGGCAAGACAATCGTCCATCACTCCGCTGGGCCAACATGGAAGCATATTGATGGAAGCGAAGTGACGGGCAAAGTCGTAGCCAAACACGATGCGCCGAAAGCCGGCGCAATACCGTGGCTGCTTCTATCTGCAGCGAGTCACTCAGGACACGGAATAATGGACCGTGTAACCACCATCCAACGAATTAACACCGACGGTGGAATGCCACCGCAAGCGAGTACATGCAGTGCGCCCGCAAACGGAAACGAATCCCGAAGCAACTACTCGGCTGATTATTTTTTCTACGCACCTACAGCGCAGTAAGAGTGGACAGCGGCGCGCAAAATTCTGGCGATCTTCCAGGATCGTAAAATGCTAGGCAATCACGTTTAGCCCGCTCTTGCTTCCATAAACTTGACCCAACAACGAGCTCGTGTTGTCAGTTGTGGAAGCAGCAGACGTATTGAGCGAGCCAAGTATTTGCTGCACTAGCTGTACAGATTGCGATGCCGCGCTAATTTCATTTGTCTGTGTCGGCGAAGCTGAGTTCTTGAGATCGCTTTGCACCGTCGCAAGAGCTGACTGCGCTGCGGGCAAATCGCCAGAACCAAGTGCGGTGCCAAGCGCAGTAAGATCGGTGGAAAGCTGCGTATTGGTCGAAGCGCTGCTGCCACTGGCCGTTGCCGAGCTCTGGAACAGATTCTGTAGAATCGCGAATTGGGAGGAGGCGGAGTTCAAGTTTCCCGCTGCCAGACTATTTTGCAGGGTCTGCAATGTTTGCTGCACCTGGCTCGCCCCGCTGGACAATAAAACCGATTGACCAAGCCCCGCTGCTGAAATCGCTCCAACTGACATGATTCACCTCATGGCGGCTTATAACCGCACTCCCGCCTGTCTGTACTATCGGCCCGATGGTAGAAAAGCTTTAGGAGCTTGAGATTGTGAAGTAGGGGAAGGATTGTGTGGTGGCGGACTCGGTCCCGCAGGAACGGCCACAGCCCCGTCACCACGCGAGCAAAGTCAAGATCAGGTTCGGTTGCAAAGCCTACAACCGTGAATTAAGCTAAGTCTCTAACCGCTCGATGAGCCGAGCCGGGATGGCGGAACTGGCAGACGCAGCGGACTCAAAATCCGCCGGGCTTCGGCCCTTGGGGGTTCGACTCCCCCTCCCGGCACCACTTCAAATGGCTTGTCCAGTACTGGCTTCACCGAAATTTGGTTGTCCCGGTGCGAGCAAGCGCATCTTCTCGCCTATCCCGCTTGTGCCCAGTTTTGTGCCTACCTCGGGCTGCTTTTCGCCTTCCGGCCTTTTGCCGCGTGCCAATGGAGAAGGCCGTTTGCGGCTTACTTTTCCGTGCGCCATCGCAAATGCGCGTTCTATGGCGTCGGCCTGTGGATGGACGTAGCGCATGGTGATAACGATGCTACTGTGCCCGGCTATGCGGGCGAGCGTGTGAGCATCGGCCCCTTTCTTAGCAAGGTTCGTAAGGGCAGTGTGCCGGAGAATGTACGGCTCGAACCGCTGAACAGCGGAATCCGTCAGCGCACGTGTGTGATGATCCTTCGCGACATCCCCGTTGAAATGGCCTTCGGACGAACCACTAGGAAATACCCAGCCCTCGCAGGGGCGACCGGCGGCCTCGGATCGCGCCTTGAGCAGAGCGTATACGTTAGGCGTCATCGGCAGCACTCGCCGTGCGGCTTTGGATTTGCCGTCTGCGATTCGGATGAGGCCGCCTCTGCCATTTAGCATCACATGCTCCCATTGAAGGACGAAGACCTCGCCTGGTCGCATCCCCTCTTCGGCAATGATCGTGGCGCAATCCCTCCATGGCTGTGGGCAGGCGGCCAGATAAACGGAGAGTTCTTTATCGGTCAGCACGCGGTCACGCTGATGCTCGCCCTTCGCCAGGAAGATCCGCGCTGGTTTATCCATGCGGCCCCATTGGTACGCGAGGTTAAGGACGCGGCGGAGCGTGCGGAGTCCGCGATTGATACCAGACGGCGACAGTTTCGCGTGTTCAGCAGCGAAGTGCTGCGCATTCTGATCGCTGATCTGATCTATCGCTATACCCGCTATCTTTGAGGCGAGGAGCATCTGCGCCCCCTGTTTGTAGTAGCGTAGGGTTAGCGGCTTAGCCGTGTGCGCCGTCTCCGCATATGGCAGGAACTCCTGCTTCAAAAACTCCTTTAGTGTGGGTGCAGCCTTCTTCTCCCGAATCCCCACTTCGCCCTTGGCCAATGACGTGCGGTGCGCCGATTCCATCTGCCGCGCAATTTTGTCATTGCCCTGCTTCGTGGACTCCCGCACCAGTTTTCCTTTCCACATGAACTTGTACCAGTAGACATCCCCGCGTTTGTAGATGCTCATCGTGCCACCTCGCCAAGTTTGAAACCCAATTTCCGCAGGATATTGATCGGCTGAACCGGTCCGAGTTGATATATCGTGCCTCGATTGAACATCGCATTCCTGGATTCGTAGGACTTTGGGAATCGCCGAGCTCGCTGGGTTGGTTGGCTTCCTCGATTACTACAGCATCGTGGTCCGCTCAGAACCACGCGAGGTATCGGCGAACATCCTCAATGACCGCGCCTATTGGAAGCTTGTCCGCATCGAGAACCTACTTGAAGGTAAGGATACCGGCGGCGCGGACGTTGAGATAGCACTTCACGAAGAGCAGGTCACCCACCACAGAAAATCGGGACCGCCAAGCAAGACCGGTTTGATGTGGCTGAAGCTTCAGGCGAAGTTCAAGGCCGGTGATTGTATTAGCTATTCGGCCGACCTGCGCGTGTCACGGACTACTTATCACAATTGGTTGCCAGTCGCAGCCGCCGAAGGGTTGGTAGAGAAGCGGGACGGGCGCTATTACCGCTCTATTACCGCCTGCATTAGGTGCGGTTGTAGTGCTGTGCCACCACACTACTACTAATACCAATGTCGGGGTTATAGAAACTGTGGCGAGTAACACCGGTGTGCCGCGCCCGGCAGTGAAGGAAGGTCGACATTGTTCGGGGAAACAGGGCCGGGTGGGGTAACACCCTCGAATCCCTAAGTCCTTTGCCGTCAATGCCCGTCGCATAGGGGTTTACACGCGCGGGCAGTAAAAAACATAAAGTGTGTCTTTTATACCACAATTATTAGTGTTAAGAATCAATTAGATAGCGTTTCAACCACATTTAAGGGGATTTCCAATGGCAACAATTGAAGAGCAACTACGCAAGGCAGAGATCGAAGCGGCCAAGCTACGGGAGATACTCAAGAAAAAGAAGGCAGCCGCGCGTAAAGAAGGCTGGAAGCCGCCATTCGAAGGCGCGCACCGAGGCTATTAGGACCATCCAGCCCAAGCGTGAAAGACACTATGTCTTCCACGTCGGGCAAGATAGATAGGAAATGAAACGTACCGCAGACTGACTCTATCCCCCTGTCAGAGTCCAGGCTGCTCAACATTGCTCACTTACATGACTTTGACCCACGCATCCGAATGGCTCACCGCGGTCGAAGCGGCTCAATATCTTCGTGTCGCCCCGCGCACGCTGGTTAGCCGCGCGGACATTCACAGTGTTGTAGGGCTAGCTTTAATTTTGGCTTACGACGAAAATGTTAATTGGAGACTTTCGATAAGTGATTACCGCTTTATGTGGCACTAACGGAGCGTTGACCTTCCAAGCCTCTGTCAGCGGCATAGCAATCTATCTCGACAACTTCGCAATAAAAGTGCTGGCTAAAGATCAATCATCATTACGTCAACGATTCATTACGGCGGTCCAGAGGGGTGCCGACCTCTTATTCTCAACTGCTCACGCGGTTGAAATCGTCGGACCACTGGGAGGATCATCAGATGCCGTCAAAAAGTTTTTGGATGACTTGGGACCCCATTGGTACCCAGTTGAGTTCTTAGTTTTCGACGTAGTGAAACGCGAATCCGAAGGTGCGTCACCGGACAAGAGCTGTTTTGCAGGTGAGCTTCTTACATCGTACTTTGCTTCCCACACGAGTGGATACCATTCCGGGTCGGGCAAAGTGATCGATTTGTCGGAACGATTCTTTAGGTTGGGAAACTTTGTTGATTGGCTCGCGCCAGAAAGAGATTCGTTTCGCGCATCATGCGCACAATTGGACAGTACGGTTGAAGAAGCAGTAGGTCGTCTTCGGGCTAAGGCCAAAAAAGATCCGAGTTGGCTCGATAAAGTAATTCCACAATCCAAGTTTGACCCATCCAAGGCCGCTACCTTCGCCGTTGCAACCCTAATGAGGAATTTGGTATCCGACAGGGGCTACAGGCTGAAGAAAGGCGACGGGATCGATTTTTGTCACGCTGTGATGGCGAGCTCTTTTGCGAACTTCGCAACTCTCGACAAGCAATGGAAACGCAGAGTCGAAGGATTTCCTAAGCCGAATAGAGAAACGCGCATCTACTACGAACCGGAACTGGGCTTAATGATGGAGGACATCGAAGCCGCGCTGGACCAACTCGCCAAGATGAATCGCATTCCGCGCGCCTAGCGATTCAACGCCGTGTTGAATGATTTCGCAGTGCTCCAACGGCGGTTTATCGGGCAAAGACTTTATGATTGTTAGGCAAGCCCGCCGCTCCGTTATCCACGCGGGAGTTCGACCGTCGTTCTTGTACTTCATCCTTATCGTGGTGATGTGGCCGTCGACGTTGCGACCGTCCACATTCTCGGAGGTATCGAACATGCCTGAATACCCCGGTGCCCAATCGATGTTGACCGTAATCCATGCGCGTTCACTAGCGACCAATGCGTTAACGCTTCGTCTAGTCAACACCGTTTGCCAGATAAGCACACCGAGGCCAATGAAGGCACCCATTACTCCCACTATCGTGGCCCAGAGAGAGAAGCGGTAGAGCACGTCCGCGCGCGGATTGTAGACTTCGCCTTGAGCTAACCACAAGAATAAGGCACTTAGCTCGCGCATAAATCACCGTCGGAAATCCGGGGTCAGCGCGATGATAACAGACTAACCCGCTCATGAACGTCCTGTAAGTCCTGGGTGTTCAAGTTAGCGTATCGCCTTGTCATATCCAATGTGGAATGCCCCAGCATTTTCTGCAAGTGAAAGACTGATCCCCCGCGCCGGAGATAGTTCACCGCGAACGTATGCCTGAACGCGTGGATAGTTCGCGCCGGTGCAACGATGCCCAGCCGCTTGCAAAGCCGCTTCACCCCGCGCAGTTCGTTGCGCCGTCCCATATGCTGCCCTTGCATTGTCGGGAATACGAGGTCCCAGCGATTGAGTTTTTTCCATCGCCACAAATTGCGCCGAAGCTCCATCGAAAAGGGAACTAGCCTATCCTTCGCGCCCTTGCCGCGTAATTTCAGAAGCAAGTTGTCAAAGTCCACATCGGACCATTGCAGAGTCAACGCTTCACCGCTACGGCATCCGGTGTCGGTTAGTAAGAGCATCAGCACGTGAAGGCGCGTTGGGCAGAAACCTTTCGGCTTCCACTTCACGATTTTCTGAATGTCGGTAGTTGAGAACGTCGGCAAGATTCGTTGTTCTTCTTTCAGCCTGGGCACCTTCAAGTGCGAACAGGCCCCGCAGCATTTTGTGCTCAGACCGCTTGCCCAATGCAGATAGGAATTCACGGCGCGAATGTGGCAGTTGCACGATGAGGCGGTTAGGCCCTTCGCCCGCATCCGCATCACGAAGTCTTTCAGCGCGGCTGCGTCAGGTGATGGACTCAGAAGCCAACGGAGACTTTGCTTGTACCACTCGCACGTTGCGGGCGATACGTTGGCGAGATATTTTTTCTCTTGAATGAACTGCTCGAAACGCTGTTGCATAGGGCCTCCAAGACATGGGGTCATTTGCCCCGCAGTGAATTGAAGGAAACCCAGACAAACCGTTGAGCAGTTTAGGATTGGTCGGGGCGCGCGGATTTGAACCGCGGACCCCCTGCGCCCAAGGCAGGTGCGCTACCAGGCTGCGCTACGCCCCGACTGTTCTCGATTATAACTGCGATTTTAAATGATAGTGCGCAGTGACGTTCCGGAGTGACGTTTCGGACACTCCCGAAATCGGGATTTCGCTCACGAGCCGCACTCGGTCTATAATTTCAGCGGAAGTCATGCCCAGTTCACGCTACGCATTGGTAACGTACCTCCGCAATCCGATTGGCGAATTTGTCGAACTTCTCCGCCAGGAACTCCATCCCACTACAGAGCACATGGCGGCGCATCTTACAATTCTTCCTCCGCGAGAGTTGACCGGGACGGAGGCTGCGGCTTTGGAATTTCTGGAAGAGGCTTGCTCCCGCGTGATCCCGTTCTGCGTTGAACTGGGAGACGTTGAAACATTTCTGCCGACCACCGCGACCGTATTCATCCAGGTAAAGCGCGCGGCGTATCGCATGCGCGAGCTGCACGACCAACTCTGCTGCAGGGGGTTGAACTGCGGGGAGAGCTGGCCGTACATTCCGCATCTCACGATTCTGAAGACCGACGACAACGCGGAGGCCCGGGCCGCCTTCACTATCGCGCGCGAGCGCTGGGCGCAGTTTTCTAGCAGTCGCGAGGTAATGGTGGAGAAGTTGATGTTTGTCCGGGAGACTGGCGGCCATTGGCAGGACGTCGCGCCGCTGCTGCTGGGCCATCGCGAGCTGTCGTCTAAATCGTAATTCAGTAAATCGTAGCTTTCACGGGGTGTTGCCAGGCGGTTGCAACCCGTTTCCGAAAGCAATCCGATAAAACCCATGAAAACCCTTATCCAGCGGGCTGTTTCCCGCTGTGGAGGTACATGTCCTTTCTACCCGTTGCCAACTCCATTGGACGGATTACCATAGATTCACGGGTTGCACCGCGAGCGCCGGGTCCCAGGCTGCGGGTTGAATTAAGGAGACTTGGAAATTGGATCGATAGTTATCGATAGTTGGCAAAGGTTCGATCCCGAAATTCCGGTCAGAAGAGAGAATATGCAAATTGGGGTTTATGGGTCCGGCTATCTTGCTACGGTCATCTCTGCTTGCCTTGCCGATTTTGGCACTCCGGTTTGCTGCTGTCATGCGGACGGCTCGCGCATCATGGAAGTTGCCAAGGGCAACATCACTTTCTTCGAAAAAAATCTGCAGGAAGTAATCCGGCGCAACGTTCGTTCGGGGCGCTTGGTCTATTCGTCTGATCCAGAAGAATTGGCCCGGCGCACCCAGGTGATTTTTCTCGCCGAAGATTCTCCGCAGGGGCTGGAGGACATTGTTCTGCGATTGGCGACAGCGTCGCAGGGCCGGTTTCAAGTGCTGTCGATCGTCACTCCGGTGCGAGTTGGTTCGACCACCATCATTGAAAAAAAGCTGAAGGAAAAAGCACTGAAGAGTTTGCTGGCTTGCCAGCCCATGTTCTTCACCAATGGATGCGCGGTGGAAGATTTCAACTGGCCTGACCGGATCCTTCTGGGCACGGGCTCGAGCGAAGCCGTCTCTGCGCTGAAACAGATTTTTCATCCGCTGGTGATGCGCGGCGTTCCGGTGCTGGTCACGAATTACGAAACGGCGGAGTTGGCGCGCGAGGCGACCACAGCGTTTGTCGCGACTAAGATTTCGTTCATCAATGAAATTGCAAGCCTCTGTGAACACGTTAATGCGGATGCGGTCAGCCTCTCGCTGGCTCTCGGGCTGGATAAGAAAATTGCGCCCCGCTGCCTGCAACCGGGCGCGGGTATGGGCGGAATCTTCGCCGAGTCTGACATGGAATCGCTGAGTGGCCTGGCGAAAGAGAATCATGTCGATCTGAAAGTGTTGAGCGCGGCGCGCGCAGTGAATTTCGATCTGGCGAACCGTCTCATGCAGAAGGTGGCATTTGCGCTGGATACGGTGCAGAACAAAGACGTGGGTATTCTAGGGCTGGCGTTTAAGCCGAATACCAATTCGGTCGCGGGATCGGCTTCCGTTCAACTGGCGCAGAACTTGCTTGCTGGAGGAGCGCGAATACGCGCGTACGATCCGGTGGCGATTCCCGAGGCGCGCCTGCAACTCGATAGCACCGTGAAATATTGCGAATCTGCCTATGGAGTCGCCGAAGGCGTGGACGCATTGATTGTCGCCACAGGATGGCCGGAGTTTCGAACCCTCGATTTCGCCAAGATTCGCCACCTGGTGAAACGGCCAATCATCTTCGACACGAAGAATCTGCTCGACTCGTCACGC
>PLBX01000456.1:0-137 GCA_003135495.1 Acidobacteriaceae bacterium
ACCGGCTCAAAAGCCTGAATGCCAAGCCGATGAAGCGTAGGAGCGCGGTTCAACATCACCGGATGATCTTTGATGACCTCTTCCAAGATGTCCCAGACAATCGGGTCCTGCTGCTCCACCATTTCTTTTGCTTGCTT
>PLBX01000456.1:224-4170 GCA_003135495.1 Acidobacteriaceae bacterium
TTGCCGAGCAGGTTCTGGCGGAAACGTCCCTGCTTGCCCTTCAGCGTGTCGGAGAGCGACTTCAGCGGACGATTATTCGCACCACGCAGCACGCGGCCACGACGCCCGTTGTCGAACAATGCATCGACCGCTTCCTGCAACATGCGCTTTTCGTTGCGCACGATGACTTCAGGAGCGTGCAGATCCATGAGCTTCTTCAACCGGTTATTACGGTTGATCACGCGCCGATAAAGATCGTTCAAATCCGAGGTGGCAAAACGTCCACCGTCGAGTGGAACGAGAGGCCGCAGCTCGGGTGGAATCACCGGCAGCACGTCCAGAATCATCCACTGCGGTTTGTTGCCGCTCTTGCGGAAAGCCTCGACTACTTTCAAGCGCTTGGCATATTTCAGGCGCTTCTGCAGCGAGGTTTCGTGCTTCATCTTCTCGCGCAATTCGACGGAGAGCGAATCGACTTCAATGCGCTTCAGAAGTTCCTTAATCGCTTCCGCGCCCATCATCGCCTTGAAACCGGCGGGACGATATTGCTGATCGAGTTCCCGATACTTCGCCTCGTCCTTGATCACCTCGCGCTCTTTTACTGGAGAGTCGCCTGGATCGATAACAACGTAAGCCTCGAAGTAAAGAATCGCTTCGAGATCGCGCAGAGAAATATCGAGCAGATGGCCGATGCGGCTCGGCAGTCCCTTGAAGAACCACACGTGCGAACAAGGCGATGCCAGCTCAATGTGGCCCAAGCGCTCGCGGCGCACTTTCGACAGCGTGACTTCGACGCCACACTTGTCGCAGATCACTCCGCGATGCTTCATGCGCTTGTATTTGCCGCATAAACATTCCCAGTCCGTCACGGGACCGAAGATGCGCGCACAGAACAAGCCATCGCGCTCTGGCTTGAAGGTGCGGTAATTGATGGTTTCCGGCTTGGTTACTTCCCCGTGAGACCAGCTCCGGATTTTTTCCGGCGACGCCAGGCTGATGCGAATGGCGTCAAAATCAGCCACGGGATTTGCCATATCGAATGGGCTCGATCGAAACATGTTCCTCCGCTTTCCTACGGCTGTACGCCGCCGTACGCGGCTCTTAAAAACGGTCGCTAGTCGATGGTCCTTAGTCGCTAGCGAAATCTCTAACCCGGAAGCCTAAGAGCGAAGACTGCGGGCCTATTATCAAAGCTATCGGTCAGCTAGCCGCGAACGACCAACGACTAGCGACCAATGACTAAAAACTAATCTGCTGCTACCGCCACCGGCTTCTTCTCCGTGACCTTGATCAATTCCACATCCAGGCATAGCGCCTGCAATTCGCGAATCAGCACGTTGAACGATTCCGGAACGCCCGGCTCCATCGCGGCCTCGCCTTTCACGATGGCCTCGTAGATTTTGGTGCGTCCGTAAACGTCGTCCGACTTCGCAGTCAGCAACTCTTGCAGGATGAACGCCGCGCCGTACGCTTCCAGAGCCCAGACTTCCATCTCTCCGAAACGCTGGCCTCCGAACTGCGCCTTGCCACCCAGCGGTTGCTGCGTGATTAGCGAGTACGGCCCGATGGAACGAGCGTGAATCTTGTCGTCCACCAAGTGCGACAGCTTCAACATGTAGATATAACCGACCGTGACCGGCAGTTCGAACACCTCGCCCGTCATGCCATCGCGCAGACTTGTCTTGCCCGACGTGGGCAGGCCCGCGCTCAAGAGCAACGCCTTGATTTCCGTCTCACGCGCGCCATCGAACACCGCCGATCCCATAAAGACGCCCTTCGCAAGGGTCGGGGCCACCGCTTCAAGCTCATCTTCGCTCATGTCGGCAATGGTATCGGCGAGCACCGTGTCCTTGAACAAAGTCTTGAGATCGCGGCGAATCGCTTCCGAGCGAGTGTTCTGCTTCAGCAACTCCCCAATCTTCTTACCAAGCTCATGACCAGCCCATCCGAGGTGGGTTTCAAGAATCTGTCCCACGTTCATACGACTGGGCACGCCCAGCGGATTCAGGACGATCTCAACCGGCGTTCCGTCTTCGAGGTACGGCATATCCTCTTCCGGCAGAATGCGCGCGATCACACCCTTATTGCCGTGGCGTCCGGCCATCTTGTCGCCGACGCTCAGCTTGCGCTTCATTGCGATGTAAACCTTGACGAGCTTGATTACGCCCGGCGGCAGTTCATCGCCCTTGGTCAACTTGTCTTTCTTCTCGTTGACGATCTTCTTCAGCACATCGATCTGGCGAGAAGTCATCTCCTCGATCTCGTCGATCTGCTCGTTCACCCGCGGATCCTTGTCGGCGTACTTGATGCGCTTCAAGTTGCGAGTCGAGATGCGCTCGATCGCGTCGCGGTCAAGAATCGTGTCCTTGGTCAGCAAGCGCTTATTGGTGCGCTCGTCATGCAGGTCGGCTTGAACTTCCTTGCCGCCCAGCAATCCTTCGAGACGCTTCAAGCGCTCATCGGTCAGAATTCGAATCTCGTCCGAAAGGTTCTTTTCCAGCTTCGCAATCTGACTCGCTTCAATCGTCTTGGCGCGCTCGTCCTTTTCCTGGCCCTTGCGCGAGAAGATCTTCACGTCCACCACGATGCCTTCAATTCCCGGCGGGCAGTAGAGCGAAGCGTCGCGAACGTCTCCAGCCTTTTCGCCGAAGATGGCGCGCAGCAGTTTTTCTTCCGGCGTCAGCTGCGTCTCACCCTTCGGCGTAACTTTGCCGACGATGATGTCACCCTGCTTGATTCCAGCTCCGATGCGGATCACACCCGCCTCGTCCAGATTGCGCAAGGTGGATTCACTGACGTTCGGAATATCCCGCGTCACTTCCTCGGGACCCAGCTTCGTGTCGCGCGCCTCAAGTTCGAACTCTTCGATGTGGACGGAGGTGTAGTAATCCTCCTTCACCATCTTCTCCGAAACGAGAATTGCGTCTTCGAAGTTGTATCCGCGCCACGGCATGAAGGCGACCAGCACGTTGCGTCCCAGAGCCAACTCGCCAAAATCCGTGCAAGGTCCGTCGGCAATCACTTGCCCCTTGATCACGCGCTGGCCCTTCTTCACGATCGGCTTCTGGTTGATGCAGGTGTTCTGGTTCGAACGCTTGAACTTCGTGAGCTGATAAATGTCGCTGCCCACCTCACGCGAAAGCTGCATCGGATGATGTTCGCCCTCGACGCGCACGATGATGCGTTCGGAATCGACCGAGTCGATGATTCCATTTCGCTTCGCCAAAATCACCGCGCCCGAATCGCGCGCCGTAACCCCTTCCATCCCAGTTCCCACAATCGGAGCCTGCGCACGGAGCAGCGGCACCGACTGACGTTGCATGTTCGCGCCCATCAAAGCGCGATTCGCGTCGTCATGCTCAAGGAACGGCACGAGCGATGCGGCAACGGAAACCAGTTGCTTCGGGCTGACGTCGACGTAATCAACTTCATCGCGATTGACGAGAACAAAGTTGCCCGCCTTACGAGCGTTGACCAACTCGCCGGCAATACGACCCTTGTCGTCCAACTCGATGTTCGCCTGAGCGATGGTGTGGCGATCTTCTTCCCACGCCGATAAATAGAAGGAGAACGGCTCGACCTCAACCGGCTTCTTCTTCCGGTCTTTTAAGTCAGAGTTAACCTTCTCCATCTCGCTCTTCTCGGCATAGTCGCCGACCTTGAACGTGCTGTCTCCGGCGTTGACGACGATCACGTAGTCGACCACACGAGCGTTCTTCACCTTGCGATAAGGAGACTCGATAAAGCCGTAATCGTTGATGCGAGCAAAGCAGCTCAACGACGAGATCAGTCCAATGTTCGGACCTTCCGGCGTTTCAATCGGACAGATACGTCCATAGTGCGTCGGATGTACGTCGCGCACTTCGAATCCAGCGCGTTCGCGCGACAAACCGCCCGGCCCAAGCGCTGACAGACGCCGCTTGTGCGTAATTTCCGACAGCGGATTCGTCTGATCCATGAACTGCGA
>PLBX01000380.1 GCA_003135495.1 Acidobacteriaceae bacterium
TTGCAATTCCAACCATGCTTTTAAAAGAGAAGCAGGTGCGGAGACTGGTGGACGCACTCGAAGTGCGCTTTCTGGGCAATCAGGATCCGAATCTTCATTTTGCACTGCTCACCGACTTGCCCGACTCTCCCTCGCAACCGGTTGAGGATAATCCGCTGGTCGATCTGGCTTCGACTTTGATCGACGAGTTGAACAAGAAATATGCAGCCTATGGCGGCGGATCGTTTTTTATGCTGCATCGGCACCGCATCTATAACCCACGCGAGCGTTTGTGGATGGGTTGGGAACGCAAGCGCGGCAAGTTGATGGACTTGAATAATTTGCTGCGCGGTCAATTCGACAGCTTTCCGGATAAGGTTGGAAATCTATCTTTATTGTCGAGCGTCCGTTACATCATCACGCTGGACTCGGATACGGAATTACCGCGCGGGTCGGCGAGCCGGATGGTGGGAGCGCTTGCTCATCCTTTAAATCAGGCAATCATCGATCGCAAGAAGGGCGTTGTGGTTGCGGGGTATGGGATTCTGCAGCCGCGGGTTGGCGTTAGCGTTCAAAGTACCGCTCGATCGCGCCTGGCCAGCATTTATTCAGGACAGACGGGCTTCGACATCTACACGCATGCGACATCTGACGTGANNCTTATACGGCGAAGGTATTTTTGTAGGAAAGGGGATCTACGAAGTAGAAACCCTCCACAGCGTTCTGCATGGCCGTTTTCCGCGCAACGCCCTACTCAGCCACGATCTGATGGAAGGCGCTTACGCTCGCGCGGGTTTGGTCAGCGATATCGAGGTGATCGAGGATTATCCCTCGCACTACAGTGCGCACAACCGGCGCAAACATCGCTGGGTGCGAGGCGACTGGCAGATAACGGAGTGGCTGCTTCCGCAAGTTCCCGACGAATCGGGGCGGAAGGTTCCGAATCCGCTGTCGCCGATTTCGCGCTGGAAGATTCTCGATAATCTTCGGCGGAGTCTTGTCGAACCTGCGTTGTTTTTATTGTTTGTGCTGAGCTGGATTTGCCTTCCCGGCCGGCCGCAACTGTG
Source organism: Acidobacteriaceae bacterium (assembly GCA_003135495.1). Classification (GTDB taxonomy): domain Bacteria; phylum Acidobacteriota; class Terriglobia; order Terriglobales; family Acidobacteriaceae; genus Acidiflorens. The sequence goes on from PLBX01000380.1 coordinate 1,047, forward strand.
GACTCTAGGAACAATCGCGATTCTGTTTCTGCCGGCGCTGTTTCAGCTTGGTTACGATCTTGGGCGCGCAGCGATATTCCGCCGACGCGCGGCCGTGGCCGACGCCTTCAATGGTTTTCTGAATGCAAGTATTGCGAACTGGCTCACCGTCACATTTCTGGCGCACCAGGCGTTGTCGTCAATGGATGCGGTCGTGCGAACGACAGTTCGGCGCATGATCACGCGACAGAGGCTTTTGGAATGGGAAACTGCCGCAGAAGCGGAGCTGGCCGGCGACAAACGCACGATGCTGGACATTTACCTGAACTGGACTCCGGTGGTCGCATTGGGGCTGTTCGGGTTGGTGTGGATCAGTAATCGCAATGCCTTGGCCGCCGCGCTTCCGGTCCTATTATTGTGGGCGTTCAGTAAGCCAATTTCACTGTGGCTCAACCGTCCGCCTCGCGCGCCGCGACGGCAAGCGTCGGAAAGCAATCGATGGCTGCTGCGTACGGCGGCGCTCCGCATTTGGAGGTATTACGCGGAGTACAGTACGGAACAAAATAATTGGCTGATCCCGGATAATGTGCAGGAGGAAGACAGGAAAGTAGCTGCTCGTATCTCTCCGACGAACCTTGGATTTCTCGTCAATGCGCGACAGGTTGCGTGTGAATTTGGCTATCTGACGGTCGCGGAATTTGTCCGGCAAACGCTTCAAACATTGTCGACAGTGAAGAAGATGGAGAAGCATCGAGGCCACTTACTTAATTGGTATGACACGGAATCTCTGGCTCCGCTTCGGCCATCCGTAGTATCGAGCGTTGACAGCGGCAACCTGGTGGCTTCGCTCTGGACGTTGCAACAGGGTTGCCGAAAACTGCTTCATGAGCCTTTGCTGCAAACTGAGTTGCGCGAGGGGATTCTCGATAACCTCTACGTCGCGGCAAGCCTTGGCGTGCTGCCTCGCCGTAAATTCTCAGGCATCGAAAAGGCTCTCAGGCGAAACGATTGGCTGCAATATCTGCTGAGTCTTCCCGACGGGTTCTTCACCGAAGCTAACGGGCGGACATCGCGCTCCAAACATGCCGCCGAGGCACGTTGGTTTCAGGAAGAAGCGGAAAGGCGATTACGCTATGTTCGTCAGGCGGTGCAGAGTTATTGCCCTTGGCTTCTGGCTGAGTTTGCTTCGCTTGAAAAGCAGGATTCGACGATCTCCCTGGGCTCCGAGTCTAGTCCAGCGCTCGAGCAACTTCCTCGCTTCATTGATAACCTCGCCACTCGGCTGAGGGCTGCGATGAATTCGGGCGCTAACTCAGACAAGAATGGAGAATGCCAAAGGCTTTTATCATTGCTGCCCGAGGCGCGGTCGCGAGTAGTTAGTCTGATAGCTGACTTGAAAAAAATTGCGGATCAAGCGGGTAGCATCGCGGATGCGATGGACTTCAAATTTCTTTTCATCCAGCGCCGGGGATTGCTTTCGGTGGCCTTCGAACTTGAGAAGAACGAATTGGTTTCCTCCTGCTACGACTTACTATCGAGCGAGGCGCGGATCGCGTATTTCGTGGCCATTGCGAAGGATGATATCCCGCAGGAGAGCTGGTTCTTGCTGGGCCGCGCGCCGACGGAGGACCAGGGGTTGATCGGTCTGCTTTCATGGACCGGAACGATGTTTGAGTACCTGATGCCGACTCTGTGGATGCGTCTCTATCCGAACACGCTGTTGGAGCGGTCGGCTATCGCAGCGGTGAAATCGCAGCAGGCATACGCAGATGACAAAGGAGTGCCTTGGGGCATTTCTGAGGCGGCGTGTGCCCGGCTCGATGATTCCGGCAATTATAGTTATTTAGCTTTTGGCGTTCCCCAACTGGCCATTCACAAGCCGGATTTTGGCGGACCCGTAGTCTCGCCGTATTCGACTTTACTGGCGTTGCCGATTGACCCGCCGGCGGCATTGCGGAACTTGCGCATGATGCAACGTAAACGATGGATTGGCGATTATGGTTTCTACGAATCGCTGGATTTCAGTCCGTCGCGCCATAATTCTCAGCCGCGGAATCCACAAGTCGTGCGTTGCTGGATGGCACACCACCTCGGCATGAGCCTGGTGTCCATCGCAAATTACCTGCGAAATGAGGTTGTACAGGGTTGGTTTCACAGCGATCCACGAGTGCAGGCGACTGAACTTCTGTTGCAGGAGAAACCGGCGGCCCATCCTCGTCCGAAATCAAAAGGTTCGAAAGCGGCCTAGGGGCAAGGAATCAGCGGCGAACGTTCGGCGGCGAACAGCCGAACGTGCGGGTCAACAACGGGTAGGGGTAAATCCTGTATGGCCATCGGGTAATGCTGCTGCAATGATCTCGCTTGATCAGGCGAAGTGCGGCTGAGAACAAGATTAGAAGAACGAAATTGACGTTTGATTTTTCCTGAAAAGCCCTGTATAAGCTAGTGTCAAGCACCATCCCCCGTATCGCCTACGCCACGTCGGACATTAGTAAAAAGCTTCCAGGAGAAAAATGATGGTTCGTAAGGCATTGGTATTCCTCGCCCTGTGTGCATTGGCACAAACAACATTCGCCACCGCTGAAACGACCCGAAGTAAGACGACGGTGATGTATCCGTCAGCTTATGGCGTGTCGCAGCCCCTCTCGGAACTGCCCATCGAACAATCGATCTTTGGCGAGCAGGCGATGCCCGAGCCCGGTCCTGGTCCGCTGCGCTCGAAAGCCAGTGGTCTTTCGCCACAACCAGACCCGGCGTTGCAAACGGAAGTTGGGCCGATGGTTTCGGCGACCAATGGGATACTTTTCGACGGTATTGCATCGCCAGGATATGTGCCTTCGGATTCGAACCTGGCGGTTGGTCCCAACGACATCGTGGAAGTCGTCAACGTGCAATTCGAGGTTTACAACAAGAGCGGAGCGGCGCTGGCCGGACCGACCAACATTCAGAACTTATTTACGCCGCTGGGTGGCGATTGCGGATCGGGAACGTATGGCGACCCCGTGGTGCTCTATGATCGCGCGGCGGATCGCTGGGTCATCAGCATGATTGGCAGCGGCGCCACCACTTCGGAATGCATGGCCGTCTCGAAAACGAACGATCCGACTGGAGCCTATTATCTTTACGGTTATTCCTTCGGCGCGAATCTGAATGATTATCCGAAGCTTGGTACGTGGGCCACGACCACGAACAGCGCGTATCTCGCGACGTACAACATTTTTGGACCTTTGACTTTTCTTGGTGCCGACATTTGCGCTTTTGACCGTACCAAGATGCTGGCCGGCGTCGCGACTGCAGCCCAGCTTTGCCAGATGACGCCGAGCAACGAATTCGGCTATCTTCCGTCGGATACGGATGGGCCCACGCCTCCGACCGATGGCACTCCCGGTCTCTTCGTTAGTTGGCAGAATAACAGCCCTGGTCAGCTCTACCTTCGTAAGTTGACGCTGAATTTCGCGACCGCTACGGCAACGCTTTCTGCGCCAAAGACCATAAGCGTGGCGAACTCTAATCTTGCCTGCAGCAGTGGGGGTACGTGCGTCCCACAACTGGGAACGACACAGACTCTCGATTCGCTAGGTGACCGATTGATGTACCGTTTTGCGATCCGGCACTTCTCGGACCATGATCGGGCGGTGATCAACCATTCAGTCGCCTCCACGACGGGTCAAGTGGGTATCCGCTGGTACGAACTTTATGATCCAGCGGGAACGGTGACGGTCAATCAACAGGGAACCTTCATGCCCGCGGACGCTACCTACCGATGGATGGCGAGCCTGGCCGAGGATCAAAAGGCCAATATCGGGCTCGGCTACAGCGCTTCCAGCAGCCTCATTCATCCGGAAATCGGCTTTACCGGCCGGGTTCCGAGTGATCCGGCCGGCACCATGGAATCGGAAGACATTTTCAAGGAGGGCGCTGGCTCGCAGAGTGGATCAAGTGCGGCAAATCGCTGGGGCGACTATACGGCCATGCAAGTTGATCCGAGCGACGATTGTACGTTTTGGTATGTGGATCAGTATGAACAAACCAGCGGCGTCTTTAACTGGCACACTAGTATTGCCTCGTTCCTCTTCACAGGGTGCACCGGCGGAGGCGGCGGTCCAGTCGTCGGCCTCACTCCCACCTCTCTGACGTGGGGCAAAGTCGTACTGAATTCAACCTCTACAGCGAAGACAGTCACGCTCAGCAATACGGGTACCGCAACGCTGAACATCGCCAGCATCGTGCCCAGTGGCGATTTTGCCCTGACCACGAGTTCGAAACCCTGCGGAAGCACTTTGGCGGCAGGCAGCAGCTGCATGATCAAAGTGACCTTCACTCCGACTCAACTCGGAACCCGCACCGGGAAGTTGACCATTACAGACAACGCTTCCAACAGTCCACAGACCGTTTCGCTCTCCGGCGTCGGAGTGCTTCCAGCGGCGTTAACTCCTGCGAGTGCTACGTACGCTTCGCAGACGGTTGGCACTACCAGCGCTGCCAAAGTGTTCACGTTGACTAACAATCTGAGCGTGGCGCTAGGGAGCATCGTGATTTCTGCGAGCGGCGATTTCAGCGTCTCTTCGACGACCTGCACGACAAGCCTGGCCGCCAAATCGAAATGCTCAATTAGCGTAGTCTTCAAGCCCAAAGCTACAGGGACGAGGTCGGGAACGTTGAGGGTAAGCGACACTGCGAATAACAGTCCACAGAAGTCGACGCTGACGGGAACGGGGAAATAGCATCTGCTCTTTGTGGGGCCGGGCGGGGACGCCCGGCGCTCCACCGCCAGGATCAGAAAGCAGAGTGCGCGTGCACGTTGAGTGCGCAAATCGTGTAAGATTCTTTAGGCGAGTACAGAACACTGCCGGAGCGCGTGTTTGATCCTGCTAGGCTGATTCAAATGTCTGGCGAGCGTTAGATATCCAACGACGATTATCCAACGAAGATACTTCCCAATTACCAGGTAGAACCGCGGTTTTGCAGCCGACGGCACATTCCTGTCAGGAGAGAACTGAATGGCGAAGATTGCAAAGACAGCGGACCGTAAAAAGGTCATGGATACAACAAAATCAACCGCATGCCCCAAGTGCGGCAAAGAGACGCGTATCGTGAAAAGGATGAAAGATCGCGAGCGCAATATTCCGGGCGGAATTTATATTTCGTGTTCGGGATGTGAGTTTTTCGAAAAGCTCTGAGCGGGCATATTGGATTTCAAATAAGTGCAGGTGAGACGGGGCTCGTTTCGTCTTCCACGTTGACAAGGGGAGACGGGCGAGCCCCGTCTCTACGGTTGAGGGCGCGGCAATTCCGCCGCGTCTGGCTTATCCGATCTGACCCAGGATCGCGCGCGCCTCGCTTGCTGGGTCTACGGCCTCGGTGATGGGACGGCCGACCACTATGTGGGAGGCTCCGGCGGCGATCGCTTCCGCCGGGGTAACGATGCGTGCTTGATCATGGGGGCCACTACCCGCCGGGCGCACCCCAGGTGTGACTATGGCGAAGCCCGGTCCGAACTCTTCACGGAGAGCGCCGGCTTCTTGCGCTGAAGCGACGACACCCTTGCACCCGTTCGAAAGCGCCAGAGCCCCCAAGCGCAGGACTTGATCCAAAACTCCACCACGCACTCCAATTTTGCCCAATTCAACGTCGTCCAGGCTGGTTAATACAGTGACCGCCAGGATCAGCATGTCGGGCTTTGTCAACTGACCGGCCTCGACTGCGGCGCGTAACATTTTTCCGCCTCCAGCCGCATGCACCGTCAGCATATCGACGCCCAGCATCGCGGCCTGACGAACCGCCGCTCCTACGGTGTTCGGGATGTCGTGAAACTTGAGGTCGAGAAAAACCCGCCGTCCCGAGCCCACCAATTCGCGGACGACATCCGGGCCTTCGGCAGTGTAGAGCTGCATTCCGACTTTATAAGCGTGCGCGGAGTCGCCGACAGCCGCCACGATCTTCCGGGCGGCTTCGGCGGTGGATACATCCAAGGCAACGATGAGTCGCTGGCGCGGATCTGTTTTCATCGCTGCCGAGTGTATCGGTTTTATTGCAGATTGGCTACAGGTCGCAGCGCCGCCATCTCGCTGGGGCGCGGGCGGTAGAGGTCCAAGCGGACCCTTTGCAAGCCACGCTCTTTGAATCCCAATGCGCGTGCCGCATTGTAGGAGACGTCGATGATCCGGTTGTCGACGAACGGACCGCGGTCATTGATTCGAAGAATTACAGCCTTGCCATTGGTAAGGTTCGTCACCTTCACGACCGTTCCCAACGGAAGTGTGGGGTGAGCTGCGGTAAAGTCACGCATATCGTAAGGCTCGCCACTGGCAGTCTGTTTACCTTGAAACTGTTCCCCATACCAGGATGCTGTGCCCACCTGAAATGCTTTCGAGGAGTGGGGTTTGGTTGCGTTGTGCCCGCTGATAGTAATCAGTGGCTTCGGTACTTTTGCGGCTTCCAGGCGGCTTGGCCCGGATGCGGCTCCTGCCCCAAGGCTGGCTACCGATAAAACTACGGCCAGACTCTCGGCTATACGTCGTCGCATTCGATTACCTCCCAATCGTGGAAAGTCGTTTTTAGGTCGCTTGCCTCCTTGGTCAAACGATCTTCNNACTAAGGTAGTAAGTAATCAATAACTTACGGGCGTAACAAAGGGGAGTCGCCCATGGCTATGTCATTGAAACTAGACGGGACTTTGAGGTTACGAGTGGTTACTGCCGGTGAAAAAGAGATTTAACAATGCGCTATCTGCTTTAGAATGTGTACGATACACTAAAGCATGTAGAATCAGTGGTTTATCTGGATTTATGGTTACTGACGTTTGTTACCAACGAGCGGAAAAACGCTGCCATGACCGTGAGCCTCACTGCGCCGATCCAATTAGGAACTACATAAGTATTCTTCCTCTCGAGAAACTTTCGGTTTAAAGTGAACGCCATGGCAATAACTCCGCCCGTGGTTATGACCGTCGCCGGATACGATCCCTCCTCGGGAGCGGGAGTGACGGCTGACATAAAAACCATAGCTGCACACGATTGTTACGGCATCAGTTGCGTGACCGCTCTTACGGTGCAGTCAACTCAAGGGGTGCGGCGGGTGGCACCCGTCGACGCCGCAATTATTACGGAGACGTTGGAAGAACTGGCGGCGGATTTTGCCATCGAGGCGGTTCACATCGGGATGTTGGGGACCGAGAAGGTGGCAAAAGCGGTGGCGGAATTTCTTGCGAAGGCAGGTCTGCCTCATATTGTTTTGGATCCTATTTTGAAGTCGAGCTCTGGCGCAGATCTGCTTGACCCGGCGGGGACCCGTATCCTGATCGAAAAGTTAATTCCAATAGCGGAGTTAGTTACTCCGAACCTGGACGAAGCCGCCGCCCTGACCGGGTTTCCGGTAACGAATTTGGCCGAGATGCGAGAAGCGGCGGGTCGTTTGCACTCTTTAGGAGCTGCCAATGTGGTGGTCACGGGCGGTCATCTTGACAAAGCAATCGATCTGCTTAGCTTTGAAACGGGGCGAGGGTTAGAGACGGAGACGTTCAAGGCTGAACGCCAGCGATCGAACTCGACGCATGGCACTGGATGTGCATTCGCTACCGCACTCGCGTGTCATCTGGCGCACGGCCGTGGCTTGCCGGAAGCAGTTCTGCTCTCGAAGGCGTATGTGTCGGCGGCGATTGCGAATGCTTATCCGGTGGGCCATGGGATAGGGCCGGTGCACCATCTTTATCGGGCGGGTCAACGTCGGCGGGGAAGTTCTGCAGTCTCTGAGACAGAACATGCTCATTCTTGAGACCAATCAATCGTGAGATTTTAAGATTCGCTGGATCAGGAAGCGGGCAGTGCCTTTCCTTTTGAAAGGCACTCAGCCAGCTAATGGGGGAGGCGCCCCTGGTCCACGTGGGAGAGACACAAGGGAACTACTTCTTTAACAGGCAGCCAGCGACAAAGGCAGCTACGGCTGCGACTAGCCATTCTATGCGCCATAATTGGATCGCCTGCCAATCCAGCGTAGTTCGCGCGCTGAAACATACGCTTACTGCCAGCGCCCCGACTAGGCACATTGCACCCAGGAGAAACGCAGCAACGGCGGGGGTGGTGAGGCCGAGCCGCTCACCCAAGGCTGAAAGCTCGGCGAGGCCGGGAATTTCGAGTTCGGGTTCGGTGTTCGCGGCAGGACGCTTAAGGCCGCAAGAATGGCAATAGACGGAACTAACGATGAACTCAGTTCCGCAGCCGCCGCAAGCTGTGGTTGGCTGCAACTTGATAATGGTCTCGGTCGCTGGTGGGCGCCAAAATTCATGCTGGGCTTGATTGGCTGCTTCGGCCATAAAGAAACTCTTCTTCTTTCGATCTTTACAGTTAAGGCAAGCGAATCGCCAAATGAATTTATTGCAAAGATGGCAGATGCAATGAGGATGGAAACCAAACTGCTTCTAAGTCGAGCAAGTTTTACGCTGTCTCAACCCGATTTTCCCATGTTGACCTCAGTTTGAGGACGTATCCGGTTTGGTTCCCGTTTTCGGGCGGTCGGAGCTACGAGACGTTGACTCCGCTATCCGGTGCTTTCGCGAGGGCGGCTAAATTGTGGAACATTTTTCGGGAAGTCGTCGTATGCTAGATGGAGAGGGCGCTCCCATGTATTGCAATGCTTGTGGAAAAGCTATTGTTGATGACGGCAGGTTTTGCTCCTATTGCGGCAATGTGGTTGGGAATCCGCCTATAGCTAAGAAACTGATCCGCTCGCGGGTGGATAGAAAGATCGCGGGCGTCTGCTCAGGGCTGGCTCATTATCTGGATCTGGATGTCTCGCTCGTGCGTATTCTCTGGTTCTTCATTACCTTCATTTCCGGAGTGCTGCCGGGAATCGTCGCCTATCTGCTGGGTTGGATTATTATTCCCGAGGAGCCCGAATTGAAGCCGGTGGTTTCCGCTCATCAGCCGATAACGACCTAGGGCAGAGACTGGACAGTATCGCGCCGGAAGACTTAAAAAACTACATGGAAGCTGATGTTTCCTCGGCGGCTAAAGTCGGCCTGAAAAATCGCAGCGGTAACCCGCTGCGCCACCGAAAATCTTGAAGCGGAAGACCCCTGCGCCATCCAAAATTGTCGCAGGGGATAACCCTGCTCCACCACCCAAAAGTCTCGTAGGAGGAAACTGCTCCGCTACCCAAAGTTGCCGCTGCGGAAAGCGGCTGCGGCCAAATTCTTGCGGCGGTAAACTGTTACACCCGAGAGTTGGAATCGGCAATCTGGCGAACGCTGTGTTTTAATCGAGTTCATGGAACGATTGCGCAGCGACGACGCGGAAATCGTTTATGAAATCCGGGGAAATGGTCCTTCGGTCGTCCTTCTTCACCCTTTTCCCTGCAATCATGAATTTTGGGATCCTGCTGCGGCGGCATTCGATTCCCAATATCGGCTGATCCTCCCAGACTTGCGCGGGCACGGCGATTCCGAGATTGGAGAAGGCCCGGCGGGTATGGGAAAGCATGCCAGCGACCTGGTTCGAGTGCTGGATGCCGCGGGGNNGGGCAAAGCCGTGTTCGTCGGCTGCTCCGTTGGCGGATACATTATCTTCGAATTTTGGCGCCGCTTTCGCGATCGGGTAAGTGCGCTAGCGATATGTGACTCGCGCCCTCAGGCGGACAATGCCGAAGCTCGGGCGAACCGGCTCAAAGCTGCCGCCGTGGTGCTGGAGAAGGGAACTGAGCAGTTCCTCGACGGCATGATTTCCAAGCTGATGGGTCGAACGACCATGGCCACGCGGCCCGATCTTGTCGAAGGCGCCCGGGCGATGATGCGGAAGATGTCGGCTGAGGATATTAGCCTGGTTCAGCAAGGCATGGCGGCGCGTCCGGACTCAGTTGGTGATCTCAAGACTATCAATGTTCCGACGCTGATCGTTATTGGAGAAGAAGATGTTATGACGACGGTGGCGGACGGCGAACTGATGCGGCAAAACATCGCTCGGAGCCAGCTGAAAGTTATTCCCAAGGCAGGGCACTATGCGCCGTGGGAGCAGTCTGAAGTGGTAGGCAAAATCTTGCGGCAGTTTCTGGACGACGTGGCGAAGAGATAAATTGGGGGCAAGCGTGCCTCTGCCCGTCGAATTCGAACTGTTCACGAAAATGCAGCGTCATAGTTTCGTCTCTGCTAGAATGCCCGGTCATGCTGGAAGCTTTTCTTGTCCCTGAAAAAACGGTGGTTAGCGCTAAGGGGGACGGGCCTGCTCTTGATGTGAGCGGTGCGGAAGGGCGTATCTTTTTGCTGACTCTAGAAATCACCGACATCATTGAGCAGGAGTCGCTCGATGTTGGGATATTCGAGTCGGCGGATGGGTTGATATGGGAGGCCAAGCCAATCGCGGCATTTGCGCAAAAGTTTTATCGCGAGGAAGTTCCGTTGCTGCTTAACCTGTCGGCGCGGCCGGCGATGAAATTCGTGCGCGCGCATTGGGAAGTGAATAGATGGGGACGGGGGTCAGAAATTCCGATGTTTGAATTTTGCGTTAAATTACGCGAGGTTCCACAAGAAATTCTGGCTGAAGCTGGCGATGGCGTGCGGGTACAGTAGCTGGCGACACCGGCACGTTGCACTTGGACGGGCGAAGGCGCCCGTCGCCACACGAGCGGGCGATCCGAGTCATCTCTCAAGTTCGTAAAACTCCAATACATTTATATTAAAGTTCATGCCTGATGATTCGAAGCATGAGGGTTCGAGTGTCGTCGTTTACCCGGCGAACGGGGTGCGCGGAATGGTGCGTATTCCGGGCGACAAGTCGGTTTCACATCGCTATGCGATGCTGGCGGGGATTGCCGAGGGAGTAAGCCGGTTCCATAATTTTTCGGCGGCACTTGATTGTGCCAGCACCCTTGATTGCATGGCTAATCTGGGCTGTGAATGGAAGCGTTCGGAGAGCGAAGGGGAAGGTGGAACGATTGAGGTGCATGGCGTTGGGCCGCAATTAAGTGCGCCGTCAAGAGTGCTCGATTGCGGAAATTCTGGATCGACCATGCGGATGTTGAGCGGAATTCTTGCTGGCCAGGACTTCTCAAGCGAACTGTGTGGAGACGAGTCGCTTTCGCGGCGTCCGATGGCTCGCATCATAACGCCGCTCGCTGAGATGGGTGCGAAGATCTCGTCGAGTGAAGGCGGACGGCCTCCGCTGAAGATTCAGGGCGGACCACTCAAATCGATTCATTACAAACCGGAGATCGCCAGCGCGCAGGTGAAATCGTGCGTGCTTTTCGCGGGCCTGTTTGCCGAGGGAGAAACAGTAGTGGAGGAACCGATGCGCACGCGCGACCACGGCGAAATTGCCTTGCGTGCTTTTGGGGCCGAGATTGAGCGTAAAGGAAATGCGTCGCGCATAGTTGGCGGGCAGCGGTTGCGGGCGATTGAGGCGCACGTGCCGGGCGATCTCTCTAGCGCGGCATTTTTTCTGTGTGCGGCGGCGCTGTTTCCGGGATCGCAGATTACGTTGCCGGGAATTCTGATGAACCCGACGCGAGCACGGCTGCTCGATATCCTAATGCAAATGGGCTTGAAAGTTTCTGTTGCGCATCTGGAAGAACATCATGGAGAACTCGTGGGAACGATTGAGGCGCGGGGAGCAGCATGGCGAGGCGGCCTCATCGCGGGATCGGACACTGCGGCGCTGATCGATGAGATCCCAGTGCTGGCGGCTACTGCGCCCTATTCCGAAGGCGGCCTTGAGGTGCGCGACGGCAAGGAGTTGCGGGTAAAGGAATCGGACCGGATTTCCGCGGTCGCCATGAATCTGCGCAAAATGGGAGCTGAGGTCGAGGAGCGTCCGGATGGAATGCGAATTCCGGGTGGTCAGCGTTTGCGCGGCGCGGAACTTGATTCCTTTGGCGATCATAGGATTGCTATGGCCTTCGGCGTAGCGGCACTACGTGCGGAGGGGGAGACTACGATTCGCGGGGCCGACGCGGCGGGAGTGTCGTATCCGGCGTTCTTTAAGGAGTTGCGTAAGATTGCGGATTGAAGTGCCACGGGCTGTGAGCTTGGAGCAAACTGGGATGCATTATGACCGACGAAAAATCTTTGTCTCCTGATGACCGGCTACAGCAGGAATTTAATCGCTGGGCTGATGAGGGCGAGGGCGCGAAGATGGAGCGCCATCATCTTGACATCACCGAGAAGACAATGCGGCGAATGGACTTGCGTCCGGGCGAACGCATTCTTGATCTGGGATGCGGATCGGGGTGGGCGACGCGCTTGCTCGCGCGTAGGGTTGGCGACGGACCGCAAGGTTTTGGGCAGGTGGTGGGAGTCGACATTTCAGATGAGATGATTCGACAGGCACGCGCTGCTTCAAAAGAATTCGACAACGTGATGTTTGTGGTTGGTTCGGCGACACAGATTCCGTGGGAAGAAAACTTTTTCGACAAGATGCTTTCGGTGGAGTCGTTTTATTACTATCCTGATCAGGAGCGCGCTCTGGCTGAGTTGTTTCGCGTGCTGGCGCCGCAGGGGCGTCTTTTCATCCTCATTAATCTTTTCAAGGACAATCCTTATTCGCAGCAATGGGCGCCGAAGTTGAAGGTGCCGGTACATGTGCGATCGGCGGCGGAGTACGTTGAAATGTTAAAGCAGCATGCTTTCGAAAATGTGGAATACGCGCTGATTCCGGACGACACTCCTACGCCGGAAAACTACAAGACGACATCGTTTTATTCGCTTGACGACTTGAAGGCATTCAAGCGCATAGGCGCATTGCTGCTGATGGCGTCGAAGCCAGATGTGCGGAATCCGGCGCCGGGATACACGATTTATTGAGTTGGCGGCGAGGGTGTTGCCGTGCGACGTTTCTGTGCCTGAGTAATCACAAAGACGGAGAGAATTGTGATTGCCGGGTCTACGGGATGCCGGTACCGGGCGTGGGGAAAGACGATGTAGTAGACGAAGGGGTAGAGCAACAAGAGCCAGAAAAAAAGCCAAGCATGCGGACGCCGTTGCCGCAACGCGAGCAGCAATCCAAATAAAGTTAGTAGCGAAGAGGCTGCGAACAGCGAGTTCTTGGCGGGCTCGAGCCATGTAGGATTCAGATCTCTGGGCACTCCATACCAGAAGTAAATAAATTTTCTAAAACTGACGACGATGAAAGATGCCGGATTTGCTTTGATCCAGGCAACGGCTTCATCTCGTCTTGCCTTTACGTATGCGAGTTCCCCCATTTGCACGTAGCGCTGAAACTCGGCTACGTCGTGCACGGGGTGTAGATAGAACTGCCATGTGCCATCGGCGTATGGGCCGTTGCCCATCCGCAATTCGGCGCCAAAATTTGTTCGTAGAACAACTGGCCTGCCAAAAACACGGTCATTGCGCAGCAGCCACGGGGTTATCAGCGCAATAAAAATTAGAGATGCCAGCACAACTCCGCCGAGCGAACGCCGTCCGGCACGCCAGCGGCGGTACCAGGCATAGAGTCCGGACGCGGGCAAAAACGACAGCAGGGACGGGCTGTTGAGCGCGGCGATTCCCCAGAGCAAACCGAAATGGACCCACGGTTTTACCCCTTCCGCATCCTCCATGGAAACCGCTATCCAGAAAATTGCTGTGATTAAGAGCGCGGAAAGACTGGTCTCCCACATCCATTTAATGTCCCAATAGATTACGTAGGGGAAGATCGCCCAGGTCCAGGCCGATGCAACGGCTACCTTTTCGCCAAAGGAGCGGCGCGCCACCAGGAAAATTGGAATGCAAGTGAGCGCTGACCAGAGGCTGTTGATGGTGAGCAGCGCGAATGCGGAGGCGCGCGAGTAGATGCCGAATATTTTGAAAACTCCGGCCATCAAGTATGGAGTTAAGGGTGGCTCCCACGCGGTTGGTCCGGTGGGGGTCTGAAAGGGGCTGGCAAAGCCGTGTCCGGAGGCGATGGACGCGCCGATGCGTCCCATCTCCCATCCAAAACCGAAATTGTCTTCGGTGGTGCGTACTTTGTAAGTGTGCATGAGAATGATGCAGAGCACACGGATGAAGAAGGCGATGCCGACCATCCACGGGAAGGAGGTGCGGATGCGCGTCCAGAATTGGCGTGGCGGGTTCGCGGCTGGGACGGCAGCGGTTGGTGAGGGCGAGGGCATTCGCTCTCTTAGTATAGGACGTGGGGTATATCGGAGCCCGAGGAATGAGGTGGACGGGCGAGGACGCCCATCGCTTCACGGGTGAAGTGATCAGTGATACGCATCACTCGCGAACACTATTGAGAAAGGGTATGCTGTACGCGACGAGGGTTCATGAGCTGGTTGCAAAACAAATTCGAAAAGAACTTCATGATCTCGACGGTGGACTACGTCTTTAACTGGGCGCGGAAGTCGGCGCTCTGGCCGATGACGTTTGGCCTGGCATGCTGCGCCATCGAGATGATCGCGTCATCGACGGCGCGTTTTGATATTGCGCGGTTTGGGTCGGAGGTGTTTCGGCCGAGCCCGCGGCAGTCGGATTTGATGATCGTTTCGGGCACGGTGACGTTGAAGATGGCGCCGGTGGTGAAGCGCATCTACGAGCAGATGCCGGAGCCGAAGTGGGTGAT
>PLBX01000325.1 GCA_003135495.1 Acidobacteriaceae bacterium
AGTAATTGAAATATTGCTGAGTTAGTGGGACGTCGAGGCCGTAGGCGTGGCGGGTTAGTTGGATGTCTGTGGCGGGAGCGCCTTCGCCTAGCATTTGTTGGATGGGGTCTCCGGGGACAAAGTGGATTAGGAGGAAGACGGTGGAGACGACCAGCCAGATGACTGGGAGGGTGTAGAGGGCGCGGGAGATCAGGTAGCGAGGCATGGTGAGAGTAGGTGTCAGCGGTGGGGGCCGAGCTGCGCTCGGCTNNGGGCGCCCGTCCCCACACGGGCTTTCCCCACACAGCCTTTCCTCTGTTTAATCTCCGGCATGGTGCAGGGTGGCTGGTTGCTTTTCGGGTGACTGGGTTTGCGATCCCTGCGGCTGCTGCGCTGGCTGCGGCTGCGCGGCGGCTGGGATTGGTTCGATTCTTACTGAGGCTATGCGGTGGAGCTCCATTTTTTCTACGGTGAAGCGGCGGCCGTCGTAGTCGATGGATTCGCCTCCGGCGGGCATTTTTTGTAATCGGGAGAGCATAAAGCCGGCTAGAGTTTCGAAGCCTTCGTCGTCGGGAAGTTTTAAGTCGTATTGGGTTTCGAGATCGCGGATGTTGACGGCTCCATCTAGCACGATGGGGGCGTTGGCGTCGGTGATGGGATGGGCGGCGGAAGTTACATCGAATTCGTCTTCCAGTTCTCCTACTAACTGCTCTAAGACGTCTTCTACGGTGATGACTCCGGCGGTGGAACCGAACTCGTCTACTACTACTGCGAGGTGGCGCTTGCGCTGCTGGAATTCGCTGAGCATGTCGAGCAATGTTTTGGTTTCGGGGACGACTAAGACATCGTGCATGACGTGGCCGATGGTCATCTGCGAGATGCGCATGGCGGCGGGGGGAGCGGAGGTTAGGCTTAGGCGGAGACGCATCCAGCGCATGAGATCTTTGGCGTAGAGGACTCCGACGATGTGTTCGGGGCCGCGCTGCGGATCGTAGACGGGGATGCGGGAGTGCTGATCGTCGACTACGCGGGAGAGGGCGTCGTCGAGGTTGAGATCCGAGGGCAGCGAAAAAATTCTGGTGCGCGGGACCATGACCTGGCGAGCGGTGATGGTGTCGAGTTCGAGGGCATTGAGCAACATCTCTTCCTGGGAGGGAGAGAGTTGGCCGGAGTGATGGGCGGCGGTGATGATTAGTCTTAGTTCGTCGGGAGAATGGACGGAGCCGTGGCGGATGTCGCGGGTTCCGAAAGCCTGAAGAACGAAGCCGGCGGCGCGGCTCATGGCGGCGGTAAGCGGGCCGGTCAGGGTTAGGAAGACATCCATGGGCGCGGCTACGGCCAGGGCTACGCGCTCGGCTCGTTGCAGGGCCAGGGATTTTGGGACCAGTTCTCCGAGGATGACGTGGAGGCTGGTGATGAGTACGAAGGCTACGCCGACGGCGATGGCGTGGGCGTAGAGGATGGAGTGGGGGATGCGTCCGAGCCAGTTCTCGAATTGCGAGGCTAGGACGGGCTCGCCGAGCCAGCCTAGAGTGAGGCTGGTGACGGTGACGCCTAGTTGAACTCCGTTGACTACGCGAGCTAGTTCCTGATGCAGTTTTAGGACGGTCCGGGCGCCGGCGCGGTGGGCTTCGATGAGCTGCTGGATGCGGGTTCCGCGGACGCTGACTAGTGCGAATTCGGCTGCGGCGAAGAAGGCATTAATCGCCACCAGAAGCAGGATGACGAACACCCGCAGCAGCACATAGGGGATCATTAAGGGTTAATTTTAGCATTTTAGAGCGGGGATTGAGGGGGTTATTGCGGGTGTTCTGGCGGGGTTGGTTTCGGGATGATGCTCGCGAAGATCGGTTTACCACTAAGGGGCACTAAGGTCCACTAAGGAAAGGCTTACGGTGTTTGTCGGATTATTTGGGGGGAGCGGTACAATGATGAGTAATTCCCCTAATTGCTTGCGAAATGGGCTGCTTTCTTTTTCGTGGTGCGGCGGTCTAANNAAGCCCCGTCTCTACACGAGAGGCGAGCGGAACTAATCTTCGGTTGCTTTCGTATTAACTTCTAGATTACTGATTTGAGGTTTGCAGGAGGCGGTTGTGGAAGGTAACGGCTCAAATAAAAAGAAGCGGCGTAAACGGATCATCTACGGCTCGGTCGCGGTGGTGGTGGTGCTGGTGATTGCGGGGGCGTTGATAGCGGCCACCAGCGGCGGGACGAAGATTGATCAGTCGAAATTGGCCAAGGTCGATAAGGGAGACCTGGCGAAGAGTGTGGTGGCTACGGGGAAGATCGAGCCCATCACCAAGGTCGAGATTAAGTCGAAGGCCAGCGGCATTGTGAAGAAGTTGTATGTCGATTATGGCGACAAGGTAAAGAAGGGGCAGATGCTGGCGGAGCTGGATCGGGATGAGATTCGGGCTCGGGTGGATCAGGCGCGGGCGCAGTTGGAGGCGTCAACTGCGAGTTTGAGCGGGACCCGTGCGGATCTGGAACGCGCCAAGGTGGATGCGGAAGGGCCGGATGTTCCTATGCTGAAGCGGGCTTATGACCGGGCGCAGGGGATGGCGAAAGAGGGAGTAGTTTCGGCTTCGGCGCTGGATGATGCGGAGAAGAATTATGTGATGTCGGTGAACAAGCAGAACGTTTCGAAGGCGCAGTTGTCTGTGCTGACGGCGAAGATCGGGCAGGCTGAGGGGCAAGTGGCGCAGGATCGGGCGAATTTGAAGCAGTTGGAAGAGCAGTTGAGTTATACGACGATCGAGTCTCCGATTGATGGGATTGTTTTGTCGCGCGATGTGGAGATTGGCGATGCGGTGAGTTCGATTCTGGTGCTGGGTTCGTCGGCGACGCTGGTGATGACGTTGGGCGACACGAGCGAAGTTTATGTGAAGGGGAAAGTGGACGAGAGCGATATTGGCAAAGTTTATCTGGGGCAGCCGGCGCGGATTAAAGTGGAATCGTTCAAGGACAAAACTTTTACGGGCAAGGTGACGAAGATTTCTCCGATGGGCGTGGAGAAGGACAACGTCACGACGTTTGAGGTGCGCGTTTCCATCAATAATCCTGAGGGCGTGTTGAAGGCGATGATGACGGCGAATGCGGAGATCATTCTGGAAGAGCATAAGAATGTGCTGCAGATTCCGGAGGGGTCGATTATTTACGACAAGGATAAGAAGGCGTCGGTCGAAGTGCCAGAGCCGAAGGCCAAAGATGGCAAGAAGAAAGTGGCCGTCAATATTGGGATATCGAATGGGGCCAAGACGGAGCTGCTGTCGGGGCTGAAGGAAGGCGACCAGGTGGTGCTGCAGTAGTGCTTGATTATCCTGATCGTGGTGAGGATCTCTAGGCTGCTGCGGATGTGGAGGGCGTAGGGGTCCTTCGACTACGCACGAGGGCTCGCTTCACGAGTCCTCGTGCTTCGCTCAGGATGACATTTAAGTATTTGGTGGTGCGGAGTTGGATGCCATGGTTGATAGATTTTCAGATCGTCGATTTTTAATTCGGGATCGAGTAGTTTGTTCGGTGTTGTTTATTTTGATGGGCATGATGGCCGCTTCTCTGGCGGGATTTGCTTCGGAGATTGGGAGTTTTGATCGATCGTTTTCGGTCAGCGGGCCGGTTGATCTGGAGGTGCTGACTAAGTCGGGTGATATCACGGTGCGGAATGGGGCGGCGGGAACGGTTTCTATTCATGCGCGGATTCATTCGGGCAATTCTTGGTTTGGCGGGGATCATAAGGCGGAGGTGCAAGAGCTGCAGAATAATCCTCCGATCAAGCAGAACGGGAATAGCATCCGCATTGATTACGTGAATATGAATAACATTTCTGTTGATTACGAAGTCAGCGTGCCGGTGGAGACTGCAATTCGTGCACACACGGGCAGCGGCGATCAGGTGATTGAAGGGATCAAGGGAAATATTGATTTGCAGAGCGGGTCGGGAGATTTGAAGCTGGCGCGGTTGACGGGCGAGATGCGGTTCCAGACGGGGTCGGGGAATGTGCGCGGGCGCGAACTTGCTGGGCCGGCGAAGGTTAAGGCGGGCAGCGGGAATATTGAGATTGAAGAGAGGGCGGCGGGGGATGTCGACATCCGCACCGGGTCGGGCAATATTAAAGTGCGTGGAATTAATGGCGGATTTCATGCCGAGGCGGGGAGCGGAGACATTCACGGCGAGGGTCTGCCGAAGAATATGTGGAACGTGCGCACGGGCTCGGGGAATGTCAATCTGCGCGTGCCGCAGGATGCGGCGTTCGACGTGGATGTTTCGTCGAGTTCAGGGAATGTCACGCTGGGGCATGCGGTGGTAACTACGGTTCAGGGGCGCGTGCAGGAATCGCGCAAGAGCGTGGTGGGCAAGGTGCGCGGCGGCGGGCCAGTGGTGTCGGTGCACACTGGGTCGGGGAATATTTCGGTCGACTAAGAAAGTTATCCACGCCACATGATTTGTCAATCTGAGTGGAGGCGAAGCACCCATGCATTTGCCTTGGGGCGGGAAATGCATAGGTCCTTCGCTTCGCTCAGGATGACAACCTATAACTGCTCAGGATGACAACTTAAACTTTGGTAAATTCAGTTATCTTGACGCATTGTCGTTCCGCGTTTGATACTTCGTGGAGTCTCTAAAAACTTCAGGCTCGACGAGGTCAATCATTGGCGCGGATTCCTATTATCACTCTCACAACTGATTTTGGAGTTAACGATCATTTTATTGGCGCCATGAAAGGAGTAATTCTTGGAATTGCTCCCGAGGCACAGATTGTTGACATCAGCCATGCGGTGCAGCCGTTTGACATTCTGGATGGGGCGCTGACGATCTCGCAGGCTTATTCTTACTTTCCTTCTGAAACGGTGCACATGGTAATTGTCGACCCGGGAGTGGGAACGGCGCGGCGGCCGGTGATTCTGACGGCGGACAGGCATCGATTTGTCGCTCCCGATAACGGCGTGCTTTCTTTGATCTACGATCGCGAAGAGCGGATTTCGGTGCGGCACATTACGGCGGAGCATTATTTTTTGCAGCCGGTCAGCCAGACGTTTCATGGGCGCGATATTTTTTCTCCGGTGGCGGCGCAATTGTCGAAGGGGCTGGACGCGGATAAGTTTGGGGAAGAGGTGAGCGATTATGTTCGCTTTGCGGCGCCGCGTCCGAAGCCGGTGGATGAGCGGACTTTGCGCGGCGTGGTGTTGAAGGTGGATCGCTTTGGAAATCTGATAACGAACATTACGCCGCAGGATGCTCCGCAACTTTTTGGAGCGGCGCCGGGGGCGTTCAAGATTGCGATTGGGACTAAGGAACAGGCTACGCGGATTTGCAGTAACTACGCGGATGGGGCTCCGGGAGAGGTGTTCGGGATTTTGGGGAGCATGGGGTTTCTGGAGATTGCGGCGAACCGCGGGTCGGCGTTTCAGTTGATGGGGGCGGGTAAGGGGAGCGAAGTGAATGTGGTGATGGGGTGATTTTCGCTATAGCTCTGGTGAGAGTTGTACGCTGCACGGAAAAATCTTTACCACGGGGGCCACAGGGATACGGAGGTCACTGGGAAAACTGAAGGGATACGGAGGTCACTGGGAAAACCGAATCAAGATTCTCGGCTGCTCTTCGGCTGCTCTCTGGTGGAGTAGGGAGGGCGTAGGGGTTGTTCGCTTCGCAAGGATGACAGTGGTTTTTGGGATGTTCGTGTGGTGGCGGGGCTCTGCCCCGCTACGGACGGGGCAGAGCCCCGTCACCACACAGGCATTTTCACCACACTGGCAGTTTAGGATGACAGCGCTTAGGAGTTCTTGGTTTTGGGATGGATGTAGCGATCCATTTCTGCGGTCCACTTCAGGAAGCGCCACAGGCTGGCGCGTTCGATCCACATAAATTCCCAAAACTCCAGGAAGCCGATCTGGGTCATTTTGACGCCGGTGAAGGTTTCCATGCGCCAGAGGAGGTAGGGGCTGCGCCAGGGGGTGAGGCGGTGTCCGCGGGTGGAGTTCCAGAGGAAGCGGAGCATGGGGCGCATGGACTTTTAGTATAGCTGCTCTACGTCGCGACGATCCTATGCCCAGTTGCCCCAGCGGCTAAAGCCGCTCTAAAGATGAAGCAGAAATCGCAGCGGTAAACCGCTGCGCCACCCAAAGTCGCGCCTTGCTTAGGAACGTCTGTGAATTCGCGCGCGTATTTCGCGGCGTTCGAAGGAGACGGGGCAAGCCCCGTCTCCACAGAGGATTAGTGTGGTGATCAAAGAATTATTTGGTGATGTCGATGGTGGCTTGGGTGTTGTCCCATTCGAGGCGCAGCGTGCATTTGGTGCCGCCCTGGTCGAAGGCGATGGTGAAGTTTTCGACTGGCGCGGGAGTTTTCGAAACTTTCATGTCGAAGCGGCCTAGTTCGTCGGCTTCGTATTTATAGGGAATGCCCCACTCGGCAGTTTTCTTGTTGATGATGAGCGTCCACTTGTCGGCGTTGGGGATGGTGAAGAGGGTGTAGTTGCCGGCGGGGAGGGATTTGCCGCCTATTTTTACATCGGTGTCGGTGACGAAGGTGGTGGCTTCGTTGGCTCCGGTGCGCCAGACTTGTCCGTAGGGGACGACGGGTTTGTCGGCTGCGTCGCCGAAAATTTTGCGGCCTTTGGCGCGGGGGCTGGAGTAGTCGGTCTTTATTGTTTTGCCGTCGGAAAATTTGCATTGCGCGCTGGCGGCCGGGCTGGGGCGCTGGGGTTTTTCTTTCTCCATGGACATCTGGGCTGAGGCTAGAGTGGCGAGAGCAAAAAACGTCGCGGTTAATAAAGCAATTTTCTTCATCGCGGAATTCCTCCTTAGAAGGTGCAGGGGAATTATACCGACATCGGCGGTTACAATCTTTGCATGGCCGTGTTCAACGAAAAGCAGGAAGAGTTGGAGCGATTTGAAACGCAGATGGGCGTGCCGCGCGGGCGGCTTGCCGTGACTCTGGACCTGGTGACGGATGCGATGGCGCTGGTGGGGCAGCATGGAGTTTATTGTCAGAGCCAGCGCTGGCCGGGGAAGCCGGTGATGGATGTGCAGATTGTGATGAAGAATCTTACGGATGCGAAAGAGCTGATTCAGAGTGTGATGGAGGAGTTGCGGAGTAAGGCGCAGTGAAGGGAGAAAAGCAGGTCCTTCGCTTCGCTCAGGATGACAATAGGGGAGTTAACACTAAGGTTGTTGGTTGTTTGTTTACTTTTTGTTTTGGTGGTGGGAACTTACAATTCAGGGTATGGAGCGGAAGATATTCTGGTTCTCGTTCACGGTGCTGGGGCTGCTGGCGGACTTTGTGCTGCCGATCTGGTGGGCGCTGGGGGCCACGATTCCGATTGGATATGCTTCGTGGTGGATTGCTTACCGGAGCGGGTGGTTTGA
>PLBX01000141.1:0-179 GCA_003135495.1 Acidobacteriaceae bacterium
TGCGCCAGAATGCAGTTCAGCGCCGAAACAAAGTTATAAGGCTCCACGCCCATGTTCAAGAAGCGTCCAAGCACATCGACCACGTTGTTGGCGTGGACGGTCGTAAATACGAGGTGGCCCGTAAGCGCTGACTGAATCGCAATCTGCGCCGTTTCATTGTCACGGATTTCGCCGACCAT
>PLBX01000141.1:249-1277 GCA_003135495.1 Acidobacteriaceae bacterium
GTCGGCCCCGTCACCAGCACCATGCCGTACGGTTCTTTAATGTACCGTCGGAACCGCCGCAAATCGTCTTCATCGAACCCTACCACTTCGAGCGTGAGCTTCTTGAATTTCTCGCTCATCGATTCTTTATCGAGCACGCGAAGCACGGCATCTTCGCCGTGAATCGACGGCATGATCGATACGCGGAAGTCGATGGCGCGCCCGTTGTACTTCACGCGGAAGCGCCCGTCCTGCGGTACCCGGCGCTCGGAAATATCAAGCTCGCTCATCACCTTGATTCGCGAAATGATAGTCGAGTGATGCTCTTTGCCAATCGGCGGCATGGCATTCGTCAGCACGCCGTCGATACGAAACTTGATGACCACCGAGTCGTCACGCGTCTCGATGTGAATGTCACTCGCCCGCCGCTGCAGCGCCGTAAATATCGTGGTATCGACCAGGCGAATGATCGGGCTCATGTCCGTGCCCGCCGTCGCCGTCAACTTGTCGATTGAGATTGTTTCGTCGTTCCCGGCATCGTCCTCGCGGATCACGTCCAGCGTGAACCCTTCGCTCGCGTCTTCCAGCACGCGCTTGGATTGCTCGGTCTTTTGCAGGATGTCGGAGATCTGCTTCAGCGTCGAAACTTTGGTTACGATCCGCTTGCCGAGCAGCAGGCTGATCTCGTCGATCATCATCAACTGGCTGGGATCGGCGATGGCAATGGCNNATCATCATCAACTGGCTGGGATCTGCAATGGCAATCGCGAGGCGCCCATCGGCCGTCTCTTCCAGGGGCACAAATTTGTAGCGGAACATCAAGTGCACGGGAACTTTTTCGAAGAGGTCGTGGTGCAGCTGGAAGTCGGTCAGATCGACAAATTCGCAGCGATACCGCCTTGCAATATCGCGCGCGCGTTCCACTTCATCCGGAATCGATGCTACTTCCGGCACCAGTTTCCCCCCGTTCCCGCCGCTTACCAGTACAGTTTTCTTATCCGCCATCGCCATTACCAGTCTACAACCTCTTCTAAACTCTCTCTAATCTT
>PLBX01000141.1:1284-8126 GCA_003135495.1 Acidobacteriaceae bacterium
CCAAATCTTTCAACCGTCCCTTTAGGGATTCTCACTTCGGCTCGCCATTAGTGCACATTGGCGCCCAACGTAAAGATCGGCATATATAACGAGATCAATATTCCGCCCACGAATACAGCCATGACGATTAGAATCATCGGTTCAATCAGCGCCATTGCCGCGCTTAAAGCTGTCTGCACGTCCTCCTCATAAAACTCCGCCACCGAACTCAACATCGCAGGCAGAGCGCCTGTCGATTCACCCACTTCAAGCATTTCAACGGCCAAGTCGGGAAACAACTTTTGCGATTCCAAACTATGCGCCAGGCTTTGCCCCTCTCGTACATGCTCGGCAGCCGCTGTCACTCCATTCAGCATTTGCCGGCTGCTCAAAGATTCGCCCGCCGTCGCCATCGCCGGAACCAACGGCAATCCGCCTTGCAGCAGCGTCGCCAGAATGCGCGAAAAATTCGCTACCTGGTATTTCAGGCGGATCTCTCCCACCAGCGGCAGAGACAGCAAAAAGCGATCGATGCTCTCGGCTCCCCGATCACTCCGCTTCCAGCGCAACATTAAAGGCACCGCCAACGCAATTGCCACCAACACCAGCCAGCCGTATTTCTGCGCATTCAAACCCAGCGACAACATGAATACCGTGATTGCCGGAAGTTGTGCTCCCAAGTTGTTGAACAAGTCAGCGAACTTTGGCACCACATAAGTGATCAGAAAAATCAGCATCAGCGTTACCACTGAAACCAGCAGCGCCGGATAGACCAACGACACCACAAGCTTCTTGCGGAAAGTCTGCACCATTCGCTGGTAAGAGATATAACGCCCCAGCACCTCTTCCATGTTGCCGCTCTTCTCGCCCGCCATCAGGGTGGTGGTATACATCTTCGGAAACACCCGCTGCGCGGCAAAAGCATCAGAAAGCAGTTCGCCACCCTTAACCCGCTCCCGAACGTTTTCAAGAAGCTGCAACAGAGACTTGTCGCGCTGCCGTTTGATCAGAAGGTCGAGCGACGTAAGAATCGGCAGGCCTGCCTTGATCAAAGTCAGAAACTGCTGGTTAAAAATTAGAAATGTAGACTGTCGAAGCTTGCCGCGCGCCCCGCCCTGGCTACGGCTCAGCAGGGTACGCGGCTTGACCCAATACACAAGGTAGCCTTGTTGCGTAAACCGGTCATGCACCTCGGCTTCGGAATAGCCGTGCTCGACCTGCTGCCTCAGGTTCCCTTGTTCGTCGGCGACTTTAACCAGGAATTGTGCCATTCGCGACCGTCTATTCTTGCCCTGGTAGAGAGTATCTCTACCAAGTCTAACATTATGTTGCCAAAGCCCTTACAGTACTTGCCGCCTCATTAGCACCCAAGTAACGCGCTAGAAACGCCCTCGCTGTAGAGACGCGGCTTGCCGCGTCTCCCCCACCCTGCAATCGACCTAGCCTAAGGCCCGAGTTCCGCTCCCTCAACTGACTCCACCCCCTGGGGAGGGCTAAAGCTGAAAAGACTTCCCTTGAACTGCTCATTCTCTTTCCAATTTGCGAAGCGAAACTCCGTCGTCGCCCCGTCCGGCTCCATCACTACGATGCGGACTATCTGATTCGAGGGCGTGATCTCCACCTGCACTTCGCTCGCACCACCAGCCATGCCTTGTGGAATCCCCCGCAAAACGGTATTTCCCGTACCCAGCGGCGATTGATCCGAAGCCTTCGAAAGCCCCCGTAACTCATTCTCCAGCTTGGTTTTGCCAAGCAGAAAAGCCAACGGTGATCGAATATCATCGAGTTTCCGCAACGTCGTCTTCCGCAACTGCCGCTCCGCCGGAAGATAAAACCACACAACTTCGCCGTCGCTGACAAACAGCTTCTCTTTCGGAGAACGGTACTCCCATCGCATCTTGCGCGGCTTTTTCAACCACAACGTTCCCGATTCAACCCGCTCCGCGCCATCCCCCCGATATATCTCGGTGAAGTCAGCCTGCAAACTCCGCAGATGGTTGTAGTGGTCGTCTACCGCCCGGGCCAGTGCCTTAACGTCCTCTGCCTGAACTCGGACTGGGATAGCCGCCGTAATTGCAATTGCAATGAGGACTAAGAGGCCCTGAACAAAAGCGGGAAGCGGAATCAACATGAGCCTCAACTTCATTTTCCCCTTTATTTTACTTTGCCGGGGCTAAAGTGCGTCGTCCGATAGAGCGCATATTGTTGCGTCCCACCCGCCCTCTCCAGAAAATTGAAAGACCCCAGCACCGATTCCAACAACGGATTGTGATAGACGATCCAAATCGCACGCGGAAATTCCGCCAGTGACTTTCCGAGCCGATCTAAAACTTCGACCAACGCTCGCTCAGGAAATGGATTGAAAAGATAGAGCACGGTTGGCTCTAAGGGAAATTCGTAGGCCCGCGCGTCTCCCAATACTGATTCAATCTGACGACATCGTTGCTCCGCGTCTTGATACTCCCGGATATTTTTTTCTGCAACGCGATGCAATTCTTCAATCAACTCCACTCCCACGATCTTCCGAAACGGACACTGCGAAGCCAGCAGCAGCGTTCGCCCCTTGCCCGAACCGAGATCCACGAAAGTAAATTGATCGAGTTCAAAGGGCAGGATCGCCATCATCTCGTGGAACAAGCCCGGTTCGGTGGGCTGATATGGCGAATGAAACAAGCCAAGTAATCTCTCCCGCCATCTCACCGTTCCGCTGGTCGTGTTGACCCGATTCTCCCAGTCATATTCCATATCGCCGTAGCGTTGCCTTCGCTGTTCGGGAGTTGACTCGCGCACAAATTCCCACAGCTTTCGAAATAGCAGGGAAGTCCTGCTGGCGAAAGTTGTAGCGCTCGACTGATCACGCCACCAGTCTCGCAACGCGCTCCACAATTGTGACGGGAAGTTTGAAGACACTCAAAGAATGCTAACAAAAGAATGCTAACAAAATGTCGAACTACATCGGCTCGGTTGGGCGGGCAAAGCACACAATCTTAGACAAAATGGCGATGTCGGTGAAGGCGCCAGCGGCATTACAACTGCCACCGAAACCTCTAGCGTGATATCGGCTTCGTATCTTTATTCTGAGCCGGGCGTGGTTGCGGCGAACTCTCGCCCGGCGGAAGCCCTTTCGTAATGAAGTAAATGTCCTGCGGGTCCTGTACTTCAATCCGGCCGTCCGGCATCAGTTTGTAAGCGTGTCCCTTGGGATCGGTCGGTATGCCGTGGATAAAGCCGGCCCGCTCCAAATCGCTCATGCTCGCCGGCAAATGGCCTCGCTGCTGCCGATACTTCGCAACCAGTTCCTCCAGTTGCGTCACATCTTCATCCACTTTCAGGGCTTGCAGATGTTCCACCGCATTTTCCCGAATACTAGTGTCTTTCGTGCTCTGGTAGGTTGTGAACCACAACATGCGAGCTGTGTCGAATTCGCCGGCATGCTGGGCCATGCGGGCCGCCAGTATCGGCATAAACGGATTGGTGTCCGGAATTCGTGCCCCCAGCGCAAAAGCATCCGCCGCCCTTGCGTAGTCCTTTAATTCCGTGTAATACAAAAATCCCAGGTTGTAATAGAGCCGCCACTCATCGGGGTTATGCTCGATTCCAAATTTCATCAAGGCGAGAGCGGAGCCAGGCATGCCTGCGCCGGACGGCGGTTTTGGAGCCAGAAAATTAGCGCCGAACTGGTATGCGGGCAGCAGCCTTGGATCGAGTTCGGTGGTAACTTCCAGCAGCGGCGCAAGCAATCGAAAATCGCTTGATCCCTTGTGATGCTGTGTCCCGAAGTATTGCACCGCTCGCGTCCAATAAATATCTGCCAGCAACCCCGTATAGCCCAGGCTCAGCCGCCGCAATACTTTTGGAGAATTAATGTAAAGCGCCTCTTGGGTTACAGCGCTCCGCCCCAATCCATCAATGGCATACAGCATCGCCATAGCGCCCGTCATCGAAAACAACAACAGCGCGGCCGCCACAATGTTGACCCGTCGCCTCGCACTCATTTCAAATTCCGGTGCTGGAAAATCAGCACCGCTCCCGCAATCACCATTGCCGAATAGAAGACCGCGTAGAGCGTGTTATACAAGATCAGACGGCCCGCTACGGGATCGCCATGCGCCACTTGACTAATCACATTCAATGCAGAGAAGTTCGGCACCAGGTAGCCAATTGCGGTCGCGAGCATCCCTCCCACTCCATGGGACATACGCGCAAAGCCGCGCAAGTCCTCCGCCAGGCTTCCAATTATGAAAAGCGCAAAGGTGAAAACTGCAGACATCAGAGGGGTGGAAAATGATGAGAAAAACAGCGCCAAAGCGCAAACAATAAAAAACTGCAATACGATAAAATACAGCGCCACCAGCACCCACTCGTCCATCTTTTCAAACTTGTGTGCCGTATAAAGAAGCGCCAAGAGAACGCCGATCGCCATGAACAAGGTGTTCACAACCAGCGTTCCCGTGAGCCCAAAAAATTTGCCCACCACGAACTCCCACCTTCGAACCGGCCTTGATAACACCGTGTAGAGCGTTCGCTTATCAATCTCTTTCGAGACCAGTCCAATTCCAATAAAAATGGCGATCACTACGCCAAAAATCGACACGGCTGTCAGGCCCAGGTTGACCACCACCAACCGCTCGATGTCGATGGATATCTCGCCCACCAGAATCGCCGCCCCCGACATCAGCAGGGCAAATGCAATCAAGTTGTATAAGACCCGATCGCGTACCGCCTCACGAAAAGTGTTGAAGGCGATGAATCCAATCCGTGCATCCGCACGACCCGCGTTCATACGCCTACTCCTTTCCGGTTTTCTTCTTTCGGTCCTTCCATTGGCCGCATGTTTTGAATGTAGTACTCCTCCAACGATTTTCGAACCGGCGTAAGTGAAATCAACTTCAACCGCTCTCGACGCAGCACCTCCAATGCCGCATCCTGCTGTTTTTCCGGCAATACTGCATTCACCATGTCACCGCTTACGCGCGCTTCGGCTCCCAATTGCGTTAAACCCGCTGGCACCGCTTGCGCGCAGAAAATAATCTCGATCTTGCCTTGTGCCTGCGAAGTCAACTCCACTACCGCTCCCACTCCCCGCAACTCACCCTGGTGGATCACCCCAACCCGATCACAAAGCGCTTCGGCGTCAGAGAGGATGTGCGTAGAGAAAAAGACAGTCTTGCCTTCGTGCCGCAACTGCTGAATTAAATCACGAACCTCGCGCCGTCCCATCGGATCCAGTCCCGACATCGGTTCATCTAGAAAAACCAGCTTGGGATCATGCAGAATCGCCTGCGCCAGTCCTACTCTCTGCAGCATGCCCTTCGAAAACTTGCGCAATTGCACGTTCGCCGATTCCATTAACCCGACTCGCTCTAACATGTCTTCCACGCGGGCCGTACGCAATTTAGCCGCAACCCCAGAAAGTTGCCCGTAATAATTAAGCAGTTCTCGTGCAGTTAAGTGATCGTAAAAATACGGCTGTTCAGGCAAGAAGCCGATTTGCGATTTCACCCGCGGATCATCCATCTCCATCCCCAGAATCCGCGCGCTTCCGCCTGTCGGAAACACCAGGCCCATCAGCAGCTTCAGCGTAGTCGTCTTGCCGGCGCCATTCGGCCCCAGAAAGCCAAATACCTCTCCTTCTTGTATGGTTAGGCGAAGCGGGCGTAAGGCGACCTTCTCGCGCTTTCTCCAAAAACCAACTTGATAGCTTTTTTCCAGATCCAGAATTTCAATCGCAGACATAGTTGTGCGCTTGAACCCAATATTCACGCCCAAACTACGGCATGGGTCCCCAAAAGAATTATATGCAATGTTATGGGTGGAGGATGGGAATGGCCCAGCGGCGGCGATTACGAAAGTAAACGGAAAATGGTCAACCGGCGTTCCGTGGGGGCGTGCCACTTTCCGTCAGCTGACTTGCGATCTTCGTAAAGCTTGATTGCTTTCGTCACTCGAACCTACGGTTGCGGAATGACCGTAGAGTCGCAGGTCGTTATTGTGTTCATGCTAGATCGGATAACCGCGTCTTCGAAAGAGCAGAAATTGCGAATACCCGAATAATTTGCTGTCGACGGCGCCGCGACAACACTATAAGACGAACTTGGCGAACCACTCACGTTGCTGAGGGTATACGTGTAACCCTGCCTTTGGCCACCCGCCAGCACTGTGTCGATCAGGCAAGCACTACTCGAATTTGGGGGGTTGCAGGACGTGCCACCTAACGCGTCAAGGGTGCTGGAAAAGCCCACTGACGGATAGGCTGAGCTGTAGGTAATCTGCGCCGAGTTAACCGTCCGGATTGCTGCCGCTGCCGCTGATTCGTTAGCCGCTATGCGGGATCGCAAGAAGCTCGGTACCGCTATGGCCGCTATGATCAGAATGATAGCCACCACAATCAACAGTTCAATGAGCGAAAATCCCTTGTCTTTAGGCATCGTTGTCTCCCAAATCATGGAAAACACTTCCACATATCTTCCACTGAACACTGTTGCACTTTCAGTACCTAAAAAGCTCCACCTTCCCCTATCCCTAACTCGTTGGCAACACTGCGATAACGCGAGGACTCGAAGCAAACTGGGTTTCTTTGCGACACTGCTTCGCATCGAAAATGACGTTTTTTGTCAGTGAAGCCGGAGGCGGCCCGCGAAAGCTGAAGTAAACACGCCGCGAGATCAGAATCGGGCAGGTTGGAAGCGGAAAATTCAGTAACCTAACAAACAAAAAAACAGGGGAGATTTCTCTCCCCTGTCTCTTCCGGCTGGTACCCTCCCCCAGGTACTTTGCCAAAATCTAATTTACTGCAGCGGGGTTTCGGTTCCAGCGCAAGACGTCAGAGCAGCGGTGCTATAACGCACAACCGCATCAGCGAC
>PLBX01000435.1 GCA_003135495.1 Acidobacteriaceae bacterium
GTCCCATCTCCATTGCCCAGCAGGATCGGGACGTTGTTTTCTCCCAGGTTCGCCACGGCCAATCCCAGCTTTCCACTGTTATCGAAATCTCCTGTAGCAATAAAAACCATTAGGGGACTGAGTCCGGTGGCCCATGGAGGTCGCGGTATATCGATCGGCGAGCCGGATGCCTGTGTGAAAGTACCGTCCCCATTTGCCAGCAGGATGTACACTCTGTCGCCGTTTATCGCAACCGCCAAATCGGGCTTTCCCTGTNNGCGCTTCTGGGGTCGACACTGGGAAGTAAACGGCATTTGAGATTCCGCCGCCCGGTGACGGATTCACGACAGTTATGGTGGCAGTTGCTGCGGTTGCGATATCGGCTGCGGGCACCACCGCAGTTAGCTTCTCACTAGTCACAAAGGTAGTTGCCAGCGCAGTGCCGTTGAAGTCGACAGTTGACGTTGGAAGAAAGCCAGTTCCATCCGCCGCCAGGGTAAATTGCGGACCACCCGGCGAAACAGCGCTTGGCACCAGTGGCTGGTTAAGAAGTGGCACGGGATTGCCGGCGGCAGTCTTTGACTGCACCGCGATGCTAAGAGAAGGTTGTAGGGCTGTCGCGCCCGCACCATCGGTGAGTTGCACCCAGAAATACCAGGTGCCACCTTCTGCTGGTGTGCCGCTGATCGCGCCAGTACTGGCAGCGAGGCTCAGTCCGTTCGGCAATGCTCCGTAGCCAACCGACCATACGAAGGGCGGCGTCCCGCCCGTTTCGGAGACTGTCTGACTGTAAGTGGTTCCTGCCGATCCTCCGGGCAAAAAAATAGTCGTGATGGATGGCGCAGGATTAATGGTGACCTTCACCGACGCTGTCTTCGTCTTGTCCGCGACCGACGTTGCAGTGATGGTTGCACTCTGCACGCCGACGCCGTTTGAAGGCGCAGAGTAGGTAACTGATAAGCTGGATTGACCGGTCAGCGCCTCCGGCCCGTTCAGACTCCACGAGACGCCACGCGCCGAAGAATCGTTGCTGACCGCAGCCATAACGCTTACGGATTTAGCCTGATCGGTCTGCACCGCCGACGCAGATAGTTGGACTGAAATTGGCGGTGCCGAGCTCGAACAGGAACATGCGAAGGCAATGGCTAGGAATCCAGTGAGCGTCGTAGCTAGACGAAGCTTGGCCATCTTGGAATTAGGAGTTCGATTAACGATTTAGAAAAGCATCATACACGTCAGCTGCTCTAATCGGTTGTCCGGTTCGGGTCAAACCTTTGGCCTGCTCCCCAAACCTTTCAGCACCACACTGCATAGTTCGTCGGCGAAGCTTTCTTCCAGTTTTACGTGACGGATCAGGAAGCGCATCAGGATGGGTCCGTAGAGCGAATCCAGGATGAGGTCGAAGTCGCTTCCGGCGGGCAGTTCGCCTCGGTCGACTCCGCGTTGCAGGGTTTCGTAGGCTTGTCTGCGCCTTGGCCAGAGGAATCGGTCGCGATAGGCTTCCAGCAACTCGGGGTCGGATTGACCTCCGGCCAGGAGCG
The DNA here is from genome assembly GCA_003135495.1 of Acidobacteriaceae bacterium. GTDB lineage: Bacteria > Acidobacteriota > Terriglobia > Terriglobales > Acidobacteriaceae > Acidiflorens. The sequence goes on from PLBX01000435.1 coordinate 1,521, forward strand.
CTGCCACGATTTTGCCGCGCTGCGAACGGAAGATTCGGATCAGGCCTCTCATTTGGATATTGATGTCGGTGTAGACGGAGCCTGTGTTCGGGAAGCGCAGTTCGTCTTCGGAGCCGGTAGAGAAGGCATCGGCTACCAGGGCGCCTTTGGTCGGCCACCAACGGTAGACAGTTGTTTTGCCTACGTTGGCGTCGGCGGCTATTCCTTCGATGGTAAGCTCGGCGAATCCGCCGTCCTGTTTAAGGAGCTTTAAGGTACTACGCAATATCGACTGGCGCGATTCTTCGCTGCGCGGACGGCCGGGCTGGCGCTTTTCGGCTCCATTCCTTCCGCCGCTTGCGCCTGTTCCCTTACCGTCGTGTTTGCCGTTTTGGGGCGCGGCGCGGAAGACATGATTTTGTGCCATGGCTAAAGTCTAATATAATTTAAATCCGAAACGTANNTTTCGCTCATCTTTATGTGGATAGTCGCATTAGCTCTTCGTCGTCCTTATACGTTTGTGGTGATGGCTCTGCTCATCATCATTCTTACGATCGTCACTATCCCGCGTACTCCAGTCGATATTTTTCCCGACATCAATATTCCCGTCGTCAGCGTGGTATGGAACTACAACGGATTTTCACCGAGCGATATGGCGGACCGCATCGTGACCAACTCCGAGCGCGGCTTCACCGTCACCGTCAACGACATTGAGCATCAGGAATCGCAGTCGCTAAGCGGAATCGCGGTAATCAAGATTTTCTTCCGCCCCAATGTCAACATCGCTATGGCGGTAACGCAGGTAACGGCGATCTGCCAGACGGTGTTGCGCGGATTGCCCGCCGGAACAACGCCGCCGCTCGTCATTACTTACACGGCGTCATCCACGCCCATCGTGCAGCTCGGCTTGAGCAGCAAGACTCTTCCCGAACAGCAGTTGTTTGACTTGGGACAAAACTTTTTGCGCACGCAGTTGACCACCGTGCAGGGAGCCGGCACTCCCTATCCGTTCGGCGGAAAGCCGCGCCAGGTGCAGGTTGATCTGGATACCGCCAAGTTGCAGGCCTATGGCCTGGCGCCCGCTGATATCGTAAATGCAGTGGCCGCGCAGAACCTTATCTTGCCGGCGGGCACGGCAAAAATCGGCCCGACCGAATACAACGTGGAGATGAACGGAACTCCGCAGACCATCGCGCAACTCAACGACCTGCCGGTGAAGACCTCGAATTCCTCCACGCTTTATCTGCGCGATGTCGCCCACGTGCGCGACGGCTTCGCCCCGCAAACTAACATCGTGCGGCAGGATGGCGTCCGCGGCGTGCTCATGGCAATTTTTAAACTCGGCGGCTCTTCGACGCTGACGGTTGTCGACGCCGTGAAAGCAATGGTGCCCCTTGCCGCTCAGTCTTTGCCGCCAGAAATGAGCATCAAGGCTCTGTTCGATCAATCGCTTTTCGTGCGCGCATCGATCCAGGGAGTCATCCGGGAAGGCATAATTGCGGCGAGCCTCACCGCCGCCATGATCCTCCTATTTTTGGGTGACTGGCGCCCCACGCTCATCATCGCAGTATCAATTCCGCTCTCTATCTTCGTTTCGATTCTGCTTCTAGCCGCGCTGGGCGAGACCATCAACATCATGACGCT
>PLBX01000577.1:0-10883 GCA_003135495.1 Acidobacteriaceae bacterium
GACCCGAACCAATCATCTTCCTGGCCCTTGTCGAGCAACACCTGCAACGCCCCGACACCGAGAGTGAGCAGCGCTATGCCGATGTAGTCCAGCTTGACTCCGGCCGCCTTGATTTTAGCCAAATAGGGAGGGTCTTCGACAAAGCGCCGCACCAGAAACCACGTGGTCAAGCCAACCGGAAGATTGATGAAAAAAATCCATCGCCAGGAATAGTTGAAGGTGATCCATCCGCCCAGGGTTGGGCCGATGGTAGGAGCCATGATAGCGGTGATGCCATACAGAGCAAACGCCAGGCCGCGCTGTTGCGGGGGAAAAGTGTCTGCCAGAATGGCCTGAGCCATGGGCTGCAGCCCGCCGCCACCCACACCTTGCAGCACGCGAAAAAAAAGAAGAAATCCGAGATTCGGTGCGATGCCGCAAAGCAAGGAACTTACGGTAAAGACTCCCAAACAGGCCATGAAAAAGCGCTTCCGTCCGATGGCGCCGGCGATCCAGCCGCTGATCGGCAGGATGATGGCATTCGAGACCAAGTAAGAAGTGAGCACCCACGTACTTTGGTCGTTGCTAGCGCCCAGATTGCCGGCCATATACGGCAAGGCCACGTTCGCGATGCTGGTGTCGAGGACCTCCATGAAAGCTGCGAGGGCGACGACGACAGCAATCAGCCAAGGATTGTACTTAGGCTTCCAAACGTCCTGCTCGATGGTCAGGGTAGCGGAACTCATATAACCGAGCGCGTAAAACGAAACTCGCTGGCTGAATGGTTCATAGAATGATTTAGAGACTGGTCCGTTTGTCCCTTGGGTTGAAAAGCCGATTCTCCGTCAACTTATCATGAGGAAGATGGTCGGGTCGCCACAGTATCTCCGTAAACGCAGCCCATAGACAAGGACTTCTGCATCTCATTGCAGCAGGCGAGCGATTGTTGGGCAGGTTCTCCATTGGAGCGCAGGAACACAGAGGAACCACACGCCGGACTGGTTCCGCCCGGTTTCGACGACTCCGTCAGGCGAATGCAATGCGATCACAAATCGATGACGAGGCTTTAGTTAACGCCGGGCGCTCCCTTCCAATCGAGAACGTCAACCAGATTCCAGGGGTTCCCAATGAGATTCATTTGCAACTCTCCCTGCTTATCGATCACGAGGTCGGCTGCGGGGTACAAGACGCCCGTGCTCTTGCTCTTGTCGGTGTCGTTCAGGTCGAATTCGCCAGCCGTCAAGTTGTAAGCGGTAGATCGGGTGTCCCAGTACACCTCACCGAACCTCAGGAGCCGGTTAGTGACAAAGCGAATCTTCCGTCCAGTTGGGGTTGGAATCATTTGGATGTAACTGCAGTCATACCCCAGAGTGCCCGTGACCTCGATGTGACCCGCCGCTTTCATCTTGCTAAGCGCGTTGACCAACCCTTGATCCTTGCCCTTCTGGAACGCGTCGACCAGAATCTGCTTGTCTGCCTGAGTAGAGTAATCATAGATGTTGAGTGTGATACTGAATCGAGATCCCATCTGGGTGCTTGTGCCCATGGCAGTGGCATCAATCGTTTCAGACTTGTTAGCCGAGAAACTGGGAGTACTTCCTGCGATGAGCAGGCCGGTAATCAGCAAACTGCCGAGTGTAAGCTTGAGAGCTCTTAGAACCGCATTCTCGTTTTGTAACATTCCAATCCTCCTTATATGAGCTGCGTCGAAAATAGTGTGGTCTACCGATTGGGCCAACCGAAAAGAGTTGGCTCGGCCACGTGAACCTTCGCATTCCCCGCATAAAACGCGGATGGTGCCACAAACGTTACGCTGTTGGTGATTTGCGCCATCGCCGGAATTGCACACAGGACTGATAGCAAGCCCATGAGTACAATCAGTTTCTTTACAGTGTTCCTTCTGATTGCTCCTTCATTCGGTTTATATTTGGGCTTTGCCTTGTCATTCCTGACAAGCACGCTCTGCCGTTAACCGAGGAAATGCATTAGGCATGCCAAAGTTGAATAGCGCAGAGATCATTGGCAAGTGATTGAATTCAGGAGAGGGGTAGAACAGCACGAATCGCAATCCTGCAGTCCCACCGAGAAGTTTTGCGTCACTCTTTCGACAGCTGTCGTCCTGTGGTCACCTGGACTGGAAAGGCTTGTTCCTGCTGCTAGCGATAGAACCTTGGAGAAGCTTTGTGTTAATAGCAACGGGAGCCGTTANNATGCAATCAGTCGAGATCGGAAGGAGTTACGCGCAATGGAGTCCTTGTGGCGATGGAATTTGGTAGTCGCAAGCGAAAAATATAAGCAAGAATGCGAAAGAAATCGCCCCGACCATTGGTTTCTTGCCAGGNNCGGAGAATGGTTCGACTGATGATACCTTGGAATGTAGTTGGTTTCTGGGATTTTCTGCCATAGTTTCGAGAGACGAAAAAGAGCGGTTGACCTGTGGATGCGAGCAGCTTAAGATTCGCATCGCCCGAGGTTTCCGCGCATCCTTCCCCTGACTCGGGGCGATTAACGTCGCCAGAAAATGCACAAACAGGAGCGCCGTTGATGGCGTCTCAAAGATCTGCGTTCGCCGTTCCGGTGTTGGAATTCGCCGCAGCTTTGCTGTCGCGAGCGGAGGTTGGCCCGCGCGCCAAAGTGACGGCCGATCAAGTCGCCGAATTGCTGCCAGGCATAGCGGTTGTCGTCTACATGGTCGAAGATCCCGAGAATCCCACTTGGACGCGCAAGGCGATTGCAGGCGATGTCGAGGTTGCCGAGATCCTGAACTTTGAGGGCGGGACTTTCGGGGCGGTGTTAGAAAACAAGACGCTCATGGTGTACGAGAGCGCCGATCTGCAGCGCGAAGACTACGCTCACCTGGACACTCGGCGATCGGTCGCCTCCCTCGCCTATGTTCCTTTGCTGGCCGACAAAGTTCTTTTCGGAGTAATTGAGTTAATTAGTTACGAACAGTTGTTTTCCACGGAAATGCTGGAGGCGGTACACGAGGTGGCCGAACTTGCCTGTCCCGCGCTGGCGGCGGCCGCCTCGTATGAGATGGAACGCAATGCCGGCCTGCAATCGATAAGCCGTTTGGCGCAGATGTATGACCTTGAAAAAATTTTCAACTCGACGCTTGAGATGGGGGAGTTGCTCGGAATCATCGCCAAGAAATTACTGGAAGTGATGAATGTTGAGGGTGTGAACCTGTGGATGATCAAGAACGATGTCCTGGAATTGTTCAGCACGGCCGGCATCGACCCCACCGTTTCCGTCGGCCTGATAGTAGGGCCCGGGGAAGGAATTGCCGGGGACGTCTCGGATAATGGAGAGGCGGTATTAATAGAAAACGAATTCGATGAGCGTCTCCGAAAGCGGAACGGCGGGCGCGCAGAGGGAGCTGTGTTCTCTATTGTCGCCGCGCCCCTCCTGGAAAGCCAGTGCCTGGTCGGCGTGGTCGAAGTGGTTAACCGGACGGACGGCAAACCCTTTGACGAAGACGACCAATTTTTGTTGAGCAATATTTGTGAAACCGCCAGCAATGCTCTCCACAATGCCAGCCTGCTAATGGCGGAACGCAAAGTAGAAATTCTCGAAATGCTGGTCACGATCAGCCACGAGATCACTTCCACTCTGAACCTGGAACGCGTTTTGCAGACCATCGTTAACGCTCCGCAGGCAGTTATTCCTTACGAGAGGGCTGCGGTTGCTCTTGAACGCAACGGGAAATACAAACTCAGCGCTGTCACCGGCTTTACCCAGGTCGATGCCGATGCTCCGGAAGTGGCCTCGTTTAACGACATTCTGCGCTGGGCCATGCTTTCCGAAGAGGTGGTGAACGTCCGTCAACATGGCACGGAGATTGATGCGTCTCGCGAGGAAACCCGGGCGAAGTTCCAAGCCTATTTCAAAGCAACTGGAATGCGCGCTTTCTATGCGATTCCCCTGACCGACGATACGGGGCGGGTTGGCATACTGGGCCTCGAAAGCGCGGATCCCGATTTTCTTTCACCCGCCCACTTAGAAATTCTTCAAGTGCTCGCCGGACAGGCGACGGTCGCGCTGCGCAATGCACAGATGTACAAAGAGGTGCCATTCATTTCTGTGATTGAGCCGCTGTTGGGGAAAAAACGGAAGTTTATGGCCATGGGAAAGCGGCGCCGCACCCTCATCGTCGCCGCAGCCGTCGCGCTGTTGATCTTCCTGGCAGGATTCCCATTGCCACTGCGGGTCGATGGGGATGCCGTCGTGTCTCCGCTGCACTCTGCACAGATCCAGCCCGAGGTGGAGGGGGTGGTCAGCAAAGTGTACGTTCGTGAAGGTGACCATGTCACCCATGACCAGGTTATGGCGGAACTTGCGGATTGGGACGCGCGTACGGCGCTTGCCCAAGCCGAGGCCAGGTATCAAACCGCCCTGTTGCAGATGAATCGCTCGCTGGCGGGCAATGATGGCAGCGAAGCCGGCGTGCAGCGGATCCAGGCCGACCTTTGGAAATCGGAGGTCGCAAGGGACCAGGCGCTGTTGGACAAGACACGACTGCGGTCGCCGATTGACGGCCTCGTGGCGACGCCCCACGTGGAGAACATGGTGGGAAGGCGCTTGCAGTATGGAGACAGCTTCGCCGAAGTGGTCGATACATCGCGGGCCATCGCGGACGTGGCCGTCGACGATACCGATTCCGCCCTGCTGCGCGCCGGGTCGCATGCTTCCATCAAGCTCAACAGTTTCCCGACACGAATCTTTCGCGGCGACGTGATGGTCGTCAGCCCCAAGGGAATCCTCCAGGGCGATTCCCGGGTATTTTTTGCGCGGATCGCGATCCCGAACCTCGACGGAGCAATTCGCGCGGGCATGGAAGGACGAGGAAAGGTGCGCGTGGGATGGTATCCGGCCGGTTATGTCCTGTTTCGCAAACCGCTTTTGTGGATTTATTCACGAGCATGGTCGTGGCTGGGAGTGTGAGGAATGCAAAGTAGAAGACCGAACGATCTTGCGCTAGTCCTGCTGGGCACGGCTCTGCTGGGCGCGGCTCTGCTGCCCTGGCTGGGTTGCTCGCAGAAGAGCACGGAAGTCGCGGCCGCTCCCTCTCCACCGCCTGCGGGAGGGCCGGCGCCTGCTCCGGCGGCAAGCGCTCCCGCGAGCGACAGCAGCTTCACGGTTTCAGGACCGTTGATTGTAGAGCACCAGCTTGACGTGCTCGCGCAGCGCGAAGGCGTGATTGCGGAACTGCGGTCGGAGGTGGGCGCGCACGTTCGCGCCGGGGACCTGCTGGCGCAGATGGATGACCGGCAACTGGTGTCAGACCTCGAGGGGGCGCGTGCCAAGACTCGCAGCACCGACGCCGACTTGAAGAACTGGGAAGCCGAAGCCAAGGTCATGCAGTCTGACTACGAACGCGCCCAGAAAATGTGGGATGCCCAGATCATCACCAAAGAGCAACTCGATCACGCTAAGTTCAAGGCGGAATCGGAAACGTGGGACGTCAAGCGCGTTCGCGAGATGCTGACAAACGCCCGCCAGACAGAGCGTTCCCTTGAACTGGAACTGGACAAGACTAAGATCCGCGCCCCATTTTCGGGAGTGGTGGCCCGCCGCTATGTGCGTCAGGGACAACAGGTTGCCAGGGGAGACCGGCTGTTCTGGGTCACAGCCGAGGGTCCGTTGGGCATGCGATTCACCTTGCCTGAGAAGTTCATCGGGCGACTCAAAAAAGGTCAAGTACTGCGGATGATGACTCCGAATCTGCCCGACAAGAAATACCAGGTCAGAGTTGTGCAAGTGAGCCCAGTCGTCGATCCCGCCAGCAGCACGATCGAAGTTACGGTGGAACTCGAGGGAAAACCAGGCTCGCTCCGTCCCGGCATGGACGCGAGCGTAAGCCTCGAGAACCTGCGATGAACATTACCCAAGCCCTAAACGTTGCGCTGCCGGAGTTGCCAGCGAGGATGGTCAGCCAGCGTTATCCCAGGGTTCATCCGAAAGTCGTATTCAAGGAGCACATCGAAGAAGGTCAGCCGGTGATTCGGGCGTTCGTCCCGGACATGAACGCGATGTTCACTTTTCCGCCAGAAAGCTGGAAGCTGATCCAATGTTTCGATGGGCAGCGGTCCTATGCCGATGTGGCCCAACTCTACTCGCGGGAAATGGGGATTGAGTATTCGGAAGAGACAGTGCGAGATTTCGCTGTCGAAATCGATGCCATGAACTTCTGGTACAAGACGCCGCTGGAAAAGAACGTGAAGCGCTTGCAGAAAACCGCGGACGAAAGGCGGCGACTGCAGACGAAAAAGAATAAGTGGGGCGACTTATCGATGATCATGTTTCCGGCAGTGAATCCGGACCGGTTCCTGACCTGGCTCTACGGCAAAATCGCGCTCGTTTACAAGCCGTGGTTCGTCGCGCTAACGCTGCTGGCCTTTGCTTTTGCCGCCGGCGTTTTCATCACGCATTGGAGCGAGGTCGGCCGGGACACCTGGGAGTTCTATAACTTTGCCCACAAGAGCTGGTACGACGTGGCTGTCTTCTGGATCATCGGGTCGGTGCTGCTTTGCATTCACGAAATCGGTCATGGACTCACCACCAAGCACTACGGCGCACAGGTCCCTGCCATGGGGTTCCTTCTCATTTACCTGACTCCAGCGTTCTACACAGACACTACACAAGGCGAGGTACTCGGAGATCGCTTTCAGCGCTTGATGATCACGGTTTCGGGGGTCTGGGCCGAGCTCATGCTTTGCTCGCTGGCCGCTCCAATCTGGTGGGGGACGCCCCCGGGTACCGCGATCCACGATTTTGCCTACACCATCATCCTCCTGACCGGATTTGCGGTGGTGCTGATCAACTGGAACCCGCTGATCAAGCTCGATGGCTACTACATTGTGACGGATCTTCTGGGGGTTGCGGATCTGAAGGAAGCTTCTACGCTCTACTTCTCGTCTTGGGTGAAACGGAACATCTGGGGGCTTCCGGTAGAGGTGCCGATAGTACCCAAGCGCCGCCGTCCCGGATATTTCTTGTACGCAATCCTTTCGGGGATCTATAGCTATTCGATATTGTTCATCTTTGCCAGCTTCATCGGTAACATCGCGCGCAACTTCAGCGCGGATTGGGGTTTCCTTTTTGAATACGGGACGGCTTTCATGATCTTTCGGGGCCGGCTTCGCACCCTTTGGAGCTTTATGAAATTTGTTTACCTGGATAAACGAGATCGCATTCGCGCCTGGTTTACGCCAATCCGTAAACTGGCCATCTCCGCAGCCACCATTATTTTTGCGCTGCTGCCGCTGTGGCATGAGTCAACCACGGGACGATTCGTCCTCGAACCCGCGAACTCGGCCGTGGTGCGAGCGCTCGTACCCGGCATGGTGACCCGCGTGTACGCCGATGAAGGCCAGCAGGTTGCGGCCGGCGCGGCTTTGGTACAGCTTCGGGATATGGTGTTGGAGTCGAAATTGGCGCACAGTCGATCAGACCTGGTGACTGCAGCGGTGCGGGCGAAGTCGGCGATCCTCCACTACGCTGATTTTGGTTCCGCGGAACAGGAGCGCTCCCGGCTGGCCCAGCAGACTGGCGGCTATGCCTCCGAAGCCGCTCGCTTGGAGGTCAGCACGCCCATAGCCGGTGTGGTGACAACCCCGCGAGTCAGCGACCAGGTAGGAAGGTACGTACCGGAAGGTACCGAACTGGCCGAGGTCGCAGATGTGAGCCATCTGCGGGCGCGCATCTATATCTCCGAGTTCGAGATGTACAAACTAAAAGAGGACGCCCCTGCGCGCCTGCAAGTTGACGGGATGGTCGGACGCCACGATGCCCGGACGGTTGCGGTAGCACCCATTTCGTCGGAGATTGCCCTGGGATTGGTCGATCTAAGCAGGTATCAGGGTCAGCGCGCGCCGAGGTTCTATATCTTCGACTTGCTGGTCGATAATACAGGCGGCTCGCTAAAGCCAGGTATGGCGGGCACGGCCCGGGTGTACGGCCGTCGCCGAAGTCTTGCCGGACTCACACTCCAGCAGGTGGAAGACTTTATAGGGCGAAAGATGTGGTAGGGTCCGGACGCAAAGAAGGGGCTACCAGTCTCGGCAGCCCCTTCTCGAACGAAAGTTGACTAGCTACTTCTTGCCGGCTTTCATGGTCCCGGCTTTCATAGTCCCGGCCCTGAGAGTTCCGGCCCTGAGAGTTCCGGCCCTGAGAGCTCCGGCTTTGAGCGTCCCGGCCCTGAGGGTCCCCGGGCGTACAGCTCCTGAAGCAGCGGAACCGGCCGCGGGCGAGCTCGCTATGATCGCCTTCTTGGTTGTGTTTAGGTTGCTGATCAAGGATTTCTTCTGAATCGACATGGCGTGCTCCTGATTTGAATTTGATTTCATTCACGCGGTAACGCTTTGTATATTGCAATACGCGTGCCAAACCGGAAGCGCTTGCCACGCCAAACTGCAATGCAACAATCGAAAGAGGTTATACGCTGGAACTCCTGGCTTTCTCCTTTTCCGCAATAGAAAAAGAGTGGTATCGGTTAATTTTTGACCTTAGCTTGGTTAATTTTTAACCCAATTCATTTTTGCCAGGATCGGATATTGCCGGGTGAAGCGTCTCGGCGAGCCGGAATGTGGTGAGAAAGCGGAACGACCGCTCGACCGGCTAGCGATCGGCTAGTCCCTTCCTACATCGAGTTTACGGCAGAGGTATTTCATGCGCTGCGGATCGATGTTCAGCAAAGCGGCAGCGGCGGATTTTTTTCCATCGGTCCGGCGAAGAGCGGCGCTGAGGTAGGCGATCTGGATATTTTCCATCTCGGCGTCGAAGTCCACACCTCCATCGGGGATCAGAATAGCCTCGCGGCTGGCTGCGGTTGAGGAAAGAAGGCGCTGCGGCAGATGGATTATCTCGATGACGGGGCCGTCCACCATGAGGACGAGGCGTTGCACCAGGTNNGCCCGCTCGATGGCATTTTCCAGTTCGCGGACATTGCCGGGCCAGGCGTCTTCCTCCAGAATCTGGACTACTTCGGGATCGAGACGCTTCAAAGGGACATGGTTGGTGGCGCAATAAACACGCAGAAAATGATCGAGCAAAAGATGGACGTCTCCGGCGCGCTGGCGCAAAGGAGGCAGCGTGATCGGCACCACGTTGATGCGGTAATAAAGATCTTCCCGGAAACGGCCGGCCTTGACTAATTCCTCAAGGTTTTCGTTCGAGGCTGCGATGAGGCGGAAGTCGATTTTCTTGGCAGTCTGCCCACCAATTCTGGTCACGGCCCGGTCTTCGAGCACGCGCAGCAGTTTGGACTGGAGAGCTAGACCGAGGGTAGCAATCTCATCCAGCAGCAACGTTCCGGTGTTCGCAAGTTCGATGTGACCTGCGCGGGCGGTGCGCGCATCGGTAAAAGCGCCCTTTTCGTGCCCGAAGAGTTCGGTTTCGATCAGGTGTTCGGGCAAAGCCGCACAGTTGATGCTGACAAAGGGCTTTTGTGCTCGGGGACCCAGGGAGACGATGGCCTTCGCGACCAGTTCCTTGCCCGTTCCACTTTCCCCGCGGATAAGGACAGTGCTGGTGCTATCAGCGACCCTGGTGATCGCGTCGTAGACGTGGCGCATGGCTTCACTGCCGCCGATGAGTTCGCAGAAAGATTCACGCTCCGCCTGCTTGCCCTGCCGCTGGCGGCATTCGATCTGCAGTGCGCGTTTGTCGAGCGCTCTTTGCAGGACGGCCTGTACCTCCTCAAAGTTTATGGGCGCGACAAAATATTCGTCGACTGCGGCGGCGACTGCCTGCAACCTCAAGTTGTGGCTGTTCGAGCGCGTCAAACCAACCAAGACCAAGTCAGGGCCCAAGCCGCGGAGTTCGGTGAGGGCCGCGATGCCGTCGCTGCTGCGGTCACCTACCGTGTCGAGGTCAAGAAGGACAGCGTGCGGGTGACTCTCATTGATCGATGTCTTTAGCTCATCCCAGGTTTGAAGCACGAGAAGGTCATGGTCGGCGAGATGGGCCTCAGCCTCCGGACGCACACGTTCGTCGGTGGTGACGATCACGACCGCGTAGCGGGCGGATTCAGCCCGCGGACTGACGGTGCGCATGGTGCCTCCTACGGGGCAATGATTATGTCAAATTTTCGACCAATCAAGACGAAATATTTAAGCTCGACAGAGCGCTTGCAAAAGCTCCCGGGGTACCGTAACTTGGAGCGCCTCCGAATCATTGTGGTTCGGAGTGTCCGCGGTGAGGGTGGAGGGTGGTTTGGACATTAACGTCCGCAGGCGTTCGCAGGTGCAAATCGTGCAACTTCGGGGGCCTCTTCGAATGGGCGCGGCGGTCGATGAGTTGCGCCAAACCTTTGAGGAAGCACTGGCCAATGGCGAGAATCGAATCGCCCTGAACCTGGCCGAAGTTAACATGATCGATTCCAGCGGAATTGGTCTGCTAGTAAAGTTTCTCGCTTCGATCAAGAAGAGCGGCGGATCGATCAAGCTGGTACAGCCCTCTAAATTTGCGATACAGACTCTGCGCCTGGTGGGTGTTCTCAATCTGTTCGAGATTTTCGACAGTGACGAAGCGGCGGTAGAATCGTTCGCCGCTTAAAAATCGCATCTCGGTTACGTCAAAACGAAATGAGCGTCCATATCTACTGAATTCAGCAGTGGTCCGGAAAATCCCACGCTCTTCGAATTGCTCGACCGACGGATGCCTGCCGATGCTGAGGCGATCAGCGCGGTGGTCAATGCCATTTCGGAGACCTTGGGGCGACTCGAGGTGCCGGAACAGAAACTGCTCGAGATTGCGCTGGCGGTGCAAGAGGCGTTGTCCAATGCGGTGGTACACGGGTGCGGGAATGACCCGTCGAAACAGGTACGGTGCCGGTTGAAAACGGACGCGGACCGACACATATTAATTATCGTGACTGACCCTGGGCGGGGTTCAACCCCACT
>PLBX01000577.1:10922-11105 GCA_003135495.1 Acidobacteriaceae bacterium
CCGAAAACTGCCGCGAGGTTAGCGGTAGTATGAATGTTCCGCCTTCAGCTGATTTTCGAGCGCTGGATTCCGGGGTCCAGTTCGCGAATGAGGGTGGTGCAGTAGAACACCATCATGCGCTGCTCCACCCGTATGACTTGCACCCACTCCCCGGCGAGCGATCGGTTAATCCTCCACTTTTTT
>PLBX01000577.1:11198-15072 GCA_003135495.1 Acidobacteriaceae bacterium
CCCAGCGATACGCATCCAGCCAGGCTTGCCGGTTCTGCCCCGGCACTAAGTCATTGCGTCACCGTTCGAAAGTGGCCGAGCCAACAGCGGACTAATGCGGAGGTTCCCCTTTTTCAGGCGCTTGGTGCGGATTAGAATTGCTCTGCAGCCTTTGGAATTCCTGCAATTCATGTTGTGCCGCTGCCGTCTTTCCTTGCTTCCGATAGAGACTTGCTAATCCGAAATGGGCTTGCGCCGCGAGTGGACTCTCCTTCTCTATGGTAAGCAGTTTGCTCCAATCCTTCTCGGCGGCAGAGGTGTCACCCTCCAGCGAAGCTGCTTTTCCCATCGAATAAAGAGTCTCCGGCATGTCCGGCATCAACTTGTCGGCGCGAATGAGTTCTGCCCGCGCCTCGTGCGCTTTGCCTTGTTCCAATAACGCGGCTCCAAGGCGATAAGCTGCTTCCGCGTTACCCGGTTGCAACTTGCACTGCGCTCGAAACTCTTCTTCCGCTTTTACCCATTGGAACGCGCCGGCATACACCTCGCCCAGTTCCAAGTGAACTTCTGGCACGTCCGGCCGCAACCGCAACGCCTCGCGGTATTCCATTTCAGCATCTGGCATTTGCCGCAGGACGAAATAGTTTTCGCCCATCGCCTGGTGCGCTCGCGGAGAGTCGGGATAAGCGGCGAGCAAAGTATCAATCGATTGTTTTGACAACAAACCGCTGGCGCGTCCGAGGTAATAAAGGATGTCGGGATCGTTCGGATGGTCGGCCAACGCCGCCTGCAGATTCACGACCGCCTCCGACAGTTGTCCAGTTTGTATCTGCGCAATCCCCAATGCAGATTTTTCTTTTACTCGTTCGAGGTGTGGAATTGCCTGGGCCGCATAGCCCTCTATGAGCAGTGCATATCCCAGCAACTGGTGAGCGGGCGCCGAGTCCGGTTTCGCCTCCACAGCATGCTTCAGTGGAGCAATCGCGGCACCGAAGTCGTGCTTTTCCATGTAGGCTTGGCCGAGACTGATGAAGCCATCGACGAAGTCGGGATCGAGCTCGGTGACCCTTCGAAACTCAGTAATGGCAACGTCGAATTGATGTTGTTTGTCCGCCGCGATGCCCGCCTGCATGTGCTGGGCGGCCTCCGGCGATAGAGCGTACGACGCGACCGATAACAGCAACAGTATTAATATTCGCGTCATGGCTACTGCTTCTCCGGTTCGCGGATTTCCAGGAACTGATCGGCGTGAACTTCATTCAAGGTCTGGTGAATGCCGGATGGCCACATGATTTCGACCTTAGCTTTCTCCGCAGCACCAAGTCCAAAATGCAGGCGTTTGTCGCTCGCCGAAAGATAACTTCCGGCCGAAGTTGCGAATCGTGTCTGGCCGTTCACCTGCACTCGAGCGCCATATCCATCGCGATTACTGCGCGTGCCTCGCAGTGAGATTACGAGCCAATGCGCCTTGCCGCCCGCCTTGCCGCCCGCATTGCCACCATTGTTCATGAACACTTGAGGATGTCCACCGAGACTCGTCATCACTACATCTTCCCAGCCGTCATTATTCAAGTCGCCGAACGCAGCCCCGCGGCCGGCCACGGGAGTCGTGCCCCCGGAATCAAGGCGCTCGAAGCGGCCATTGTGATTCATTGCCAGCAGCGGCAGTTCGAGATAGTGCAGAGAGGGATCGATTTGTTCCACATTATCCAACACATGGCCTTGCGCCACGAACAGATCTTTCCATCCATCATTGTCGAAGTCCTCCAAGCCAATGCCCCAGCCGGAACTCCCGCTCGACAGTACTCCGAGGCCAGCTTCAAGACTCCGATAGCTGAAAGAACCGCCGCCGTCGTTGTGATACACGCCGTAAATTTCCCTGGGCAACTCCGTAACTATGATGTCAGGCCGGCCATCGTTGTCATAGTCTTGAAAAACCACTCCCATGCCCGATAGCCGCCGGCCGTCCTCGGAAAGCGCGGCCCCGGCTTCGAGACCCAGTTCCGTGAAAGTTCCATTTCCGTTGTTATGAAAGAGATACTGCTGCATGCCGTCGTTCGCCACAAATATGTCGGTGAATCCGTCGCCGTCATAATCCGCGAACGCGACTCCCAATGCTCGTCCTTTCTTAGCCGCGATACCGGAGCGTTGGCTGACATCGGTGAAGGTCCCATCCCCATTGTTGTGATACAAAATGTTAGTGGTGGCGGGAAATGCTTCCGGGGGACAATAAGTATGGAAATTACCGCCGCAATCCTTACTATGCTTGGTGTCCCACTCCATATATCGGGTAACAAACAGATCTAATTTTCCATCATTATCGTAATCAAAAAATCCGGCGGAGACAGACCATCCTCCACCAGCTACTCCCGCCTTCGCAGTTACATCGGTGAAAGTGCCATCGCCATTGTTGTGATACAGGATGTTCTTTCCATAACTAGTAACGTAGAGATCAGGATAACCGTCGTTATCATAGTCGCCGACAGCCACTCCCATGCCGTAATTTCCATCCCCCGCATTCGCCAACCCCGCCTGCTCGGTCACATCGGTAAAGCTTCCGTCCTTATTCTGACGGTAGAGCCGATTCCAGTAACGGCGGTCGTGACGGTCGAAATCGTCAGGCGTCGGCAACGGACTGGTCAGGCGCCCACCGTTCACGAAAAAAATATCCAGCAATCCGTCATTGTTGTAGTCGAGCAGCGCAACTCCTCCGGGCATGGTTTCGATCAGATGTTTCTGCGGAGTAGGGGAATTCTCTAGGATAAAATCAATTCCCCGCGGAAGCTTCGCCTCAAATAAGGAAGCGCCTGTAGCTGCCGCGCCGATCGCGACGAGAATTCCGATAGCAACGGACAATCGGATCAGCGTCCCCTGGGTTCCGGCCATCACGAAACTGGTACCTCAGCGCAGTCAAACATGCGGTCAACCATTAGAACAAAAATTTCAATGCAAACTGGATGAGACGAGGATTTGTCCCCGGCGCGGTACTCGTGACCACCCCGAAATCTGCATTGTTCGTCGAACAACATGTTGTGTTCGGCGGAGAAAATTGAGTCCGATTGAACAGGTTGAAAACCTCAACGCGAAATTCCACACTAGAGCGCCCATCGCGATCCAGCAGGAAATTCTTGAAAGCAGCCGCATCGAAATTATTAACTCCATCCGAGCGCAGAGTTGGATCGACACGGGGCTCGTCGCCAAAGGTAAAGTCTGCCGGCGCCGCGAAACACGCTGTATTAAACCAGCTGTTGAGCCGGGATACTTCGCTCGGAGCTGACGACTTAGAGCAACCTGGCAAAACATTCGGACGGGAGCCGGCCCCGAACAGAGTAGCGTCATTTGCCTGGCCGTTGCGAAATACCAGCGGAAACCCCCTTTGAAACGTGGTTACACCATCGATCCCCCAACCCCCAACGATGGTGTTCAAACCTCCACTCACATTGGAAAGATACTTCCTGCCCTGACCGAACGGAAGATCCAGAACGTAGCTGATTACCAACCTCTGCGGCACATCCTGCGAGGACAACGACCGTTCATTCCGCAGGTTGTTATTGTCCTGCAGGCTGCCGACGCCGGTTTCAAGCCACGAGGTAAGTGTGTCCGTATTGCTGATCAGCTTTGAATTGGTATAAGCCACTAGCAGCGATCCGCCGCTCGCGAATCGCCGGCGCGCTGTGACCTGCAGGGAGTGATAGATACTGGCGAATGACCCGTGGCCCGCCAGCTCCACGCTCGTATATTGCGGGTACGGCCGCAGAAGTTGCCCGGCCGTCGTGGTCGGAGCGGCCAGCGCCAGAGCTTGTCCATCCACAAAGAATGGATTGGGTACGGATTTCAAGAGCGTGACAGCGGATCGGCCTCCCGCTGCAAACTGACCGGCCGCCTGCGCCAATAA
>PLBX01000028.1 GCA_003135495.1 Acidobacteriaceae bacterium
AGCTGGGCCGGTCGCAGGCTGGTCCTGAAGCTATCGCAGGGGGATTGGGAATGAGAACGAGGATTCTGCTAACTATTCTTGTCATGGCGCTATTTGTGATTGCAGGTGGCTGCGGCAGCGTAAAGAACTGTCCCGTGTGCGGCACCACCAACAACGGCGGGTATATAAAAATCGACGTTATACCGATGCCGGAGCACAATGCGAGCGGCGAACCAGGTGGCCCCTTCAACTCCTTCGATATCAGCTGGATCGATCCAGTGCGTCATCTCGACTACGTTTCGGATCGAATCGGTTTAGCGGTCGACGTGACCGATACGCTCCAGGATATCGCTGTGAACGCGATCCAGGGGGCTAATGCTGTCGCCGGCGCCGGGAATCAGGCCAGCCCCTGCGTGCAGGATGCGGCTGGTAATGATTTAATTCCCCCGATCATTGACGTGTTTGGTAACTTCACCCGCTATGGTTGCAGAAGCGATTTGACGTGGGAGGGAGGGCCAGCCTTCCATCTGGTATCTGGGTTTGGCGCAAACCATAAGTTCGGAGGATTTCCCGGCGCGCAGTGCTGCGCTTCACGCGCCAATGGTGTGAATCCGATGTCGGGACCGGATGGTCTCGAAGTGAGCGCGGACGGCAACACGTTGTTTGTAGCAAATGGCAGTGCTTCCATTGTGGTATTTGATCTGACCACGATGGATCTGACGCAGAGTCCGCCCACCCCACCCACCGTACTGGCAAACATACCTGCCGGCGTTTCCGCGGACTACGACGGTCCATTAGGTATCGCTCCTTGCGTTTCTTCATGGAATGGCGAAGCTGGCTCCGCGACGGATTGCGGAGATGACCGCACGGACGAGATGTCATTCGACAACGTGCATCAGGTTCTCGCGGTGATTAACGGCGATCCAGGGTTGCCTTTTGTCACGTTCATCGACATGTCGCACGTTATCGGCAAAACGGGAACAGTTGCACAGCAGCACTGCTTGCCGATCGACAACACGCTGGCTTACGGGCCTTACCCGGTCGGTTATACTGCGGCCGCTTATCCTTTGCAGGGAACCGGCTCTGGGTTACCCGTGCCATCTCCAACGCTAGATCCGGGAGTAGCTGGCACATCGTTTAATCCTCCAAGCTGTATTCTGGGTCAAGTCTACTATGATGGCGCAGGCGGGGGGGCGTCCGGCGGGCTCGGGCTCAGTACAACCGTTCCCGTGGATACGGTCGGAGGCACATTTGGATGTCCAGACCCCTCCAATCCGCATGTGTTCAGCGGGGTTTCAGGATCGGCAGCGGATGCGGCGGCCGGGCTGGTGGGTATCGGGACCACGCCTAGCGGCACGGCATACACAATTCCGTGCCATCATGGCCCCCTCCTTGATCAAACGCTTGGAGTGTTTTGCAATCAGGCGACGCCAGGAGGAAATTGCGCGGGGGCAATTGCGCCGGCTGGTTTGGGAGGAATGGTGTGGAATCCTAATACCGGGCATCTCCTGCAGGCCAATGAAAATGCCATTGGTATCACCAACATCGGCACAATCGATGAGATCGATCCCAGGCTCACGGACACCAGTTGTGGAGGAGTCTCTTGCGGTCCGGTCGTCGTAAATAGTTTCGTCATGCCGAATTGCATGCCCACGAGCGTTGCGCATGGTCCTGGCAACAATTTCCTGGTGGGTTGTGCCGATCACGACGGCCAGGCGTTTCCGCCCAACGAATACGTGATTGACGGAACCTCTGGCGCAGTTCTTGCTGAAATTACCACTGTGGGTGGGGTCGATGAGGTCTGGTACAACCCGGGCGACAACCGCTACTATGTGGCGGCGAGAGACATGCCCAACGGTCCGGTGATGGGCGTGATTGATGCCGCAACAAATCTCTGGCTGGAGAACGTTACCACTAACGCCAATTCGCACAGTATAGCCGTTGAGCCGAGCAACAACCATGCGTTTGTGCCCTTGCAGTCGGGCCCAATCTGCACCACACAAAGCAGCAACGGTTGCATTGGTGTATACGCGGAACAGTAAGCGGCGGCGGTGATATAGTTGGTTTATGAGGCGCGAAACGCAGCCACGTTTCGCGCCAGCAGTTTCGAAGTGATTTATGAAGATTTCTTCCCGAGTGACCTTGCGGATTCTCACAATCCTACTTTCGTTTTTGCTGACTGCCCTGCTGGCCATGGCTAGCGAGCCGAAGCCTACCGACGTGCCAGCTACCGTGATTGCACACTTGCCTTTGCCACAGGCCACTGGGAATCAGATGTTGCTGCAAAAAGATGGTGGGAAAGAGTACCTGTACGTGCAGCAAGCGGCTAAGCAGGGCTTCATGATTGTGGATGTGAGCAAGCCGGAGCGGCCCAGCCTTTTGAAGCGGAGCGCGGAATCGAATCAGGCAACGTCAGGAAATCTGGAACAGATCAGCCCCGACGTGGCGATTGCCGAGGCTCCGGAGAAGAGACCAGGAACACTCGCCAGCAACGCTCATCCTACCGAGACGGTTCGAGTGCTTGACCTGAGCGACCCCCGCAATCCGAAGACGCTGGAAACTTTTAATAAAGTCAGCAGCATTCTTCCGGACGGGGGACACGGCTTGATCTATCTCACGAACGACCAAGGATTGTGGATTCTCCGCTACCATCGCGCGCCGCTACTGGAGCCCGCCAGAAAGAAAGTACCATGCGACTCCAATTCTGAAATAGCGGCTATGCCACCAGACTGCGACTGACGGCTTCTAACTCTATCGCGCACGCTAGCGGACGGTGCAGTCCTTATCGACCGTCGTTATGGACTCTACGTCTATCGTCGTGGCCGCAGCCGAGCCCGTCTTGTTCATGGCATCGGAACTCGTGCTCATGCTCGGATGTTCC
>PLBX01000415.1 GCA_003135495.1 Acidobacteriaceae bacterium
CATCCACTGACCTTCCTCTAAATCGAGCAACAATCGTATCAACCACAAATCTTGCGGTTGCTACACACGGACGACACTAAAAATTTGGGCTCCCATTTCCTTGGAAAGGGAGCCCACCACTATGACGAATTGGGAAGAGAAGTGTCTACTATTCCACTGTTACGCGACTCCTCGCGCTTTTATCGGCGTACTATATCTGGAACCGCAGCCTTTTGCTCCGAGTCTCTGACGACTTTCGCAGCCAGTGGCTTCAGCCACAGCAGCGCCATAAACGCGGCAATCAGATCGCAGATAATCATTGCCCAGAAGACCTTCGACCATGAACCGGTCTTAGAAAATAGCCACGCCGCTCCCGGCCCCGCAAACCCAGCCGCCACTCCCTTCGCTGTGTACACGATTCCATAGTTAGTCGTAGCCCACTTATTTCCGTACAAGTCGCCGGTAATCGATGGGAACAACGAGAAAATATTGCCCCACGCAAAAAAGCACAGCCCCGACAACGCCACGAACCAGACCGGTCGACTGATCAACTGCAGCAACGCATAGACAGCGATCGCCTCGAGAACAAACGAAATGAAAATCGCATTCTCGCGGCCGATATTGTCAGATACCCAACCCCAGAACGGACGGGTCAGCCCGTTCAGCAACCGGTCTACGGTAATGGCGAGCACCAGGGCGGTCATACCAAACGCAATAACCACCTTATCTACGTGATACGAAGCGGCCATTGGATTCAGTTGCGCCGTGACCACCAAGCCTCCGAAGGCCAACATCACCATCATCACGTAAATGACGTAAAACGACGGCTGCCGCAGCATCTGCAACGGCGTCATGTCTACCGCCGATGTATTCACCTTGGCTTTAATCTTTGCCGCTTTTTCCTTCCAGTTGGGTGGCGTCCATCCGACCGGAGGCCGCGCCAGAAACAGCGAAGCAGCCAGCACCACCACGCCCTGAATGATTCCCCAGACGATGAATGTGTGCTGGTAACCCGAAACCTTCAGCATGTCGGCGATCGGCGCGATCGTCGTCGCTGTGCCTATGCCGAACGCCCCAGCCGTAAGCCCCACGCAAAGTCCGCGACGGTCCGGAAACCATTTCAGCGCATTGCCAATCGCGCCGCCATAAACGACACCGGCGCCAATGCCGCCGACTCCGTACCAAAAGTAAAGGCCGTTGATCGTCTCCGCATAACCCGACCCCACCCAGCCCAAGCCAACCAGGATTGACCCAAGACCCAGCATGAGTCGAGGCCCAATAATATCGACCAGATAGCCTTCAAAAGGCACCAGCCATGTTTCCAGCGCCACAAATAAAGTGAACGTCCACTGCACTGCCACCAGCGATACATGCAGATGCGCTTGTATCGGTTTGGTGAATAGAGTCCAGGCATATTGCAGGTTCGCAATAGCCATCATCGCCACGATGCCGGCGACTAACTGAATCCAACGATTGGGAATGCGGGAAGGGTGAATCAGGGAAGTCGGAGTTACGGGAGTTGCAGCCACAGGTAAACCTCCATGACAGCGCGTTTTCTTAACAGCGCACTGCTAGAACTGCTTGGTTCCGCAGAATTGTTGCCAGCTCACCCATCTCAGGGTGCGCTAGAGGATCGTTTGGCGCACACGGTACAACTGTGATATATACTGGTCCAGTCACCGAACCACTTGCGCGACGGAATTTATCACCATTGTCAACAAGTGTCAAGCGCGGGAATTTTAGATTTCATATTGCCAGCGAATCTATCAATTATCCGGAAAATGTTCCAGCAAAAATGCCGAATTGACGTGCCCTAACTCCGAGTAACCTGAGAAACCTCCCGAGATAGCGATGGATCAGAGTCAGCACGCCCAGATCGAAACCTACCAGACTCACCTCAATGGCCTGATGCGCCGCGGCCGCGAACTTCGCGAAAAGCTGGAAGCCGATCCCACAACTTCCAAAACCATCACCGCTACCCGCTCCTGGCAGGAAGATTGCGGCGTGACCATCAATCAGCTTTCTGGAGGTAGCAAGGCCCACTGGCTCGCCCGCTCGTTCAGTGGCGCCTTCCTGAAGCGCTCCAATGGAGGAGACGCGGTTGAGGGCGCAGCTCCCGCTGAGATCGTCCAGCGCCTTCTTGACGTCCTCGATCAGGCTTTTTCGACTCTCTCGCAACTGGATCAAGGTTCCATTCCCTCCGCGTCGGCGGAAGGACCTGCTCCTCATCGTTTTGATTTCGTCCATAACCCCGAGATTAGGCCCGTCGTCGAAGAGGCCTATATCGACAGTCGCCGCGCTCTAGAAGAAAAAAGATACGAAGAGGCCTTCCTGACTTCGTGCGGAATTCTGGAAGCCATCGTGACCGATGCCCTCGAACATAAAGGACTACCCGCGCTGGTGGCCACGGGAGCGCCCGCCGGAAAAATTGCGGATTGGTCATTTAATACACGACTAGCCGTAGCAGAAAAATCCGGCCTGATTCGCGGCGGATGCGCCCGCCTACCAGAATCTGCGCGGGCCTATCGCGAGCAGAACACACAAAAGTCAGAATCAACAATCTCGGAACGCGATGCCAAGGCGACGGGCCAGGTATTGCACGTAGTCATGAGAGATCTGGACCCAGGAAGATGAAGTTCATGCAAACATTCTTAGTGATACTTCGTGCCCTTAGTGGTTCAGGTTTATGTAAGCAGCATCGCAAAATTGAAGAATTGCCGAGCAGTTGCCGGGTACAGCACGCAGTGCGATAATCCGAGGTTAAGAAGTACGAGAAGAATTTATTTCGCAATTAACGTTTTTAGGGGGAAGTATGGGAGTTCGAGAAGCTTGGATTGAAAAGCGGCTGGCGGCTACGGCGTCTGCCAACGGATCGCGAAACGTTTCCCAAATGCATTACG
>PLBX01000560.1 GCA_003135495.1 Acidobacteriaceae bacterium
TCTAGAGTGCTGCGGTAGAATCGCGGCGCGGCATTAGTGGAGCGACAGGCGTCGCCGCCCGTCCATCCCGCGCGATGTAATTAGTCTCAGCATTTGTGGGGGCCGGGCGGGGACCCGGCGCTCCATTGATTCGATTGACTTGTGATTCAATTGATTTGATCGAGGCGTTATGGGCGAAACACTAACTCACGCGTCCCTTTCCGGTGCGGTGCTGGCGGAAGAAACTCATTTCGGCCGATGGTTCGCCGTAGCGATTTTGCTGGCGACAGCGGGGGCGTTTGCCGCATTTCTTTTGGTCCAGACGGCCGCTGGACGCCCGCCTCTTGGCGTCATGGTGTTGCCGTGCGTCCTTAGCCTAGGTGCCGCTGCCGTTGCCTGGAGCGGATTCAGATACCGATTCCGGAGCGATGGCGTTGAAATCCGGATGCTCGGATTTCCGCTGCGCTTTCTGCCGAAAGAAATCATCGTCAGTTACACGATTGAATCTTGGTCTTTGATTCGCGGCTATGGGGTGCGCGGCATAGGTCACACGCGAGCATATGTCTGGTGCAATAAAGTGGTTCACATAAAAACATCTAATGGAGACATCTTCCTCGGCCACAACGATCCGGAGCGAATTGTCCGCGACCTGGATATGGTTACGGGCGTGGTAACTCGCGGCTAAATTCCAAAACAGAGCAGGCGCGAGAACGTCGACCTGTGTCGTTGGCGAATCGGAACACCATTGTGGTGTAACTGCAAAACCCCTAGCGCCCATCCGCAAGCTTCGTCGCTCGAAATGATTTAACCACGATCTGATTGGGCTGCATTCCTACTGGAATGATGGTCAGCAAGGAATATTCCGAAGGCTCCAGTTTTTTATTCGGGTCGCGCTTTTGAATCACGGCCAAATCGCCTGAACCGGAATCGAGTACCAGCAGGTAATTCTGATTCTGGGAAAGCGCCAGCGCATCGGGATGAGTTCCCACCGGCAGATATTCAATGACCTTGCCGAGGTCTATGTCATAGACCGCGATATTATTCGAGCCGAAGTTAGAGATGTACAAGCGCGAGTTGTCGCGCGAAACTACGCCGTGCGCCGGCTGATTGCCCACGAGAAAACTGCCCGCTACTTCGTTGGGCGTGGTCTCGATAATCGAAATGCTGCCGGCATCGAAGTTGAACGCGATCATCTCCCCGCCGTCCGGTTTGAGCGTAAGGCTTACCGGAGATTTGCCCACATCAAGAAGAGCCAGCAGTTTGTCGCCTTCGTTGGAATTGTTTTCGTTTTGTGTTTGAAGCTGCTTTCCCTGCCTGACTGCATGTTTAAGAGCAACAACCGCTATCTGCCCTGATCCAGAGCAGGATACGAATGCCTTGCTCGAATCGGGCATGATCACGATATCTTCGGGATGAATGCAGATGTTGATGGCGGCGCGAACTACAAGGCGGTCGGCGTCAATAATGGAAACCGAATTTCCCGCGCGGTTGCTGACGACAACCGTCGAGCCGTCGGGCGAAACACGCGCCAAGCCAGGACTTGCGCCGACCTGAAGCGTGGCCGCCACGGCGCGGCGATCGAGATCTATAACCGACACGTTATCGGAGCCGGAATTGGCAACGTAGGCGCGGCGTCCGTCGGGCGCGACATCGATGAAGTAGGGGCGGCCGTGGACTCCAATCGACCCCACAACTTTGTTCTGCTCCGCGTCGATCACGCTGATGTTCGCTGAGCCTGTGTTCACGACATAAACTTCGTTGCGCTTCGGATTCGCCGCCAGTCCGGTGGGATCGATGCCAACCTGCAGCGTGCGATATGGACGAAAACTTCGCAGGTCGATGACCGTGACCGTGTTGCTCTTGCCGTTAGTGATGTAGGCAAATTCGCGGTAAAGCGGGCCATAGGCGGGGAGCGCGCGCTCCTGGAAGTAATACCAACCGGCGGCAAGGAGTAACGGAATGGAGACGGCGATGAAGAGAATTTTCCGCAAGAGCGATCACTCACTGAGACAGATGAGGGTATCAGAGATAGATATATCCATTCAGCGGAATGACACTTCGATAGTGATATAGGCGGAAACGGGTTCGCCGTCTTTCGTTGCGGGCGAAAACTTCCACTTCTTCACGGCATCTACGGCTGCCTTGTCGAAATCATGACTGAGCGAGCGCGTAACTGCAATATCGCTCGGAAGACCGTTAACGCCGACCACGATTCGAAGAGCGACCGTCCCCTGACGATGCTTGTCCCTCGCCTTTTTCGGATATTCGGGCGGGGGCGAATAAAGCGCGTGCGGAGGTTTCACGTTTCCGCCCACCTTGTATATTTGGCCAGCCTCTGTCGCGGAGGTATTGTCTTGGCAAAACGAGACCGGAAGCAGAGCCGCAAACGCGACAGCGAGGACTATAAGACATTGCCGCTTCATCGGATTAGTCTGCAGAACTCGTCACTCCGATAGGAACACCATTCGCCGTTGGAACGCTCCGTCCGAGCACCGCCGCAATCTGGCGCACCTGCACCATGAGCGCGTCGAACTGGTCCGGAAACAGCGACTGCATCCCATCGGACAGAGCCTTGTCGGGATCGTGATGCACTTCAACGATGAGCCCGTCGGCTCCAACCGCAATCGCGGCGCGGGAAAGCGGCGTAACCTTGTTACGTTTACCAGTGCCGTGACTGGGATCAACAATGATGGGCAAGTGGCTCAGTCGCTGCACAGCGGGAACGATGCTGAGGTCGAGGGTGTTACGGGTGTGATCGGCGAAGGTGCGTATTCCGCGCTCGCATAAAATCACGTTGTAATTGCCCTCGCTCATGATGTACTCGGCGGCCATGAGNNAAGTTCTGCATGTTGCGGGCGCCAATCTGGATCACGTCTGCGTATTGATCGACCAGATCAAGCGACTCGTAATCGACCGCTTCCGTGACAACCAGCAGTCCGAACTGTTCGCGAATCTCGGCCATGATCTTCAAGCCTTCTTCGCCGAGGCCCTGAAACGAATAAGGAGAAGTGCGCGGCTTATAGG
>PLBX01000511.1 GCA_003135495.1 Acidobacteriaceae bacterium
ATGTCCTCGAGCATGGCCTTGCGACGATCGCCGAAGCCGGGAGCCTTGACGGCTGAGACTTGCAGCGTGCCACGCAGTTTGTTGACGACGAGGGTCGCGAGCGCTTCGCCTTCGACGTCTTCGGCGATGATGACTAGCGGCTTGCCGCCTTTCGCGATCTGCTCGAGAAGAGGCAGCATGTCTTTCATGTTGCTGATCTTCTTTTCGTGGATGAGGATGTAGGCGTTCTCCTGCACGGACTCCATGCGCTCGGGGTCAGTGACGAAGTAAGGGGAGAGATAGCCGCGATCGAACTGCATGCCTTCGACGACGTCGAGCTGAGTTTCCAGGGTCTTCGACTCTTCGACGGTGATCACGCCATCCTTGCCGACTTTCTTCATGGCCTCGGCGATGATCTTGCCGATGGTCTCGTCGTTGTTGGCGGAGATGGTGCCGACCTGGGCAATCATTTCTCCGGAAACGGGCTTGCTGAACTTATCGAGCTCGCCTTTTTCCTGGTTGCCTTCCTTGTCGACCCTACCCGTGATGAGCTGAACTGCCTTCTCGATGCCGCGCTTCATGGCCATCGGATTGGCGCCAGCAGCAACGGTCTTCACGCCTTCGCGATAAATCGCTTGGGCTAGAACGGTTGCGGTGGTGGTGCCGTCGCCGGCAACATCCGAGGTCTTCGAAGCAACTTCGCGGACCATCTGCGCGCCCATGTTCTCGATGCCGTTGGGGAGTTCGATTTCCTTGGCAACGGTCACGCCGTCCTTGGTGATGGTGGGGGAACCGAATTTCTTTTCAATAACAACGTTGCGGCCCTTGGGGCCGAGGGTAACTTTCACAGCGTCAGCCAGCATGTTGACGCCGCGGAGAATGGCCTGGCGGGACTCTTCTCCATGAACAATTTGTTTTGCCATAATTTTTTGCTCCTTAGGGTGTTGGCAGGCGCGGGGCCTGCGGAATTGTCTCTTTTGGGACGCGGGGTTGCCGGTCCTTCAGACGGGGCAAGCCCCGTCTCTACAGCTTGATTAGCGGCGCGATCCGGTTGTTTCTTTCTTGCTTGAGCTGGAGGTGTTGCTTGAGCTCGCACCAGTCAGGATGCCTAGAACTTCTTCTTCGCGCATGATGATGAAGTCTTCGCCATCGATTTTGATTTCGGTGCCGGAATATTTGC
Organism: Acidobacteriaceae bacterium; assembly: GCA_003135495.1. Taxonomy (GTDB): domain Bacteria; phylum Acidobacteriota; class Terriglobia; order Terriglobales; family Acidobacteriaceae; genus Acidiflorens. The sequence continues at coordinate 1,160 of PLBX01000511.1, forward strand.
CGAAGAGAATGCGGTCGCCTTCTTTTACATCGAGCGGGCGAACCTTACCTTCTTCGCTGATCTTGCCTTTGCCGGCGGAGACGACTTCGCCTTCCTGCGGTTTGTCTTTGGCGGAATCCGGGATAATGATGCCTCCACGAGTGGTGTTGGCTTCGTCCACGCGACGGATCAGGATGCGATCGTGCAGCGGGGTAAATTTAGTAGCCATAGTTGCGTACTCCTTTCAAGAGTTGAATTGCTGGGTCCAAGCGTAGTGATTCCGCTTGAAGGTTAGAAGATGTTAGCACTTGAATGCCACGAGTGCTAATTATAGGAATGTGAGTGGATGGTTGTCAATGACGCGGCGATAAAAAACGTAAGCATCATGGAATCAATGGGATAGGTCAAGAGCTCGGCTTGGATGTATTAGTCTGGGGGCGGTTTGGGCGGAGTTTCCGGAAGGGACGGATTGCATTTTTGCCCTACGCGACCCTCCATTTGCTTTTCCAACGCGGAAGCGCTGGGTTACGCTGGTGCGCCCCTTCTGGGCCCCGTGACCCATTTCTGGTCGAACTGATGTCGCTCCAAGCGATTTACTTTGGAAACGATTCGACGATTGCCTGGTCTAGTAAGGTGGGGTACGNNGGGTACCATGTTGGCCGCCTCAAAACCCCCAAACGAGGCGCTGGACGAGGTCTTCAATGAAAAAAGCGAATTTGGTTGCCGGGGCAGCAGTGTGTTTGGCGGCTCTTGTGTTTTCTTCTCAACTTTTGTCTTCGGAGGTTGCGCATGCGGCGAATCCGATTGTGATGAAGGCGGCTCGGCACGACGTTTCCGCATCGTTACGGAGCATGGCTTCGTCGAAGACGGCTACAACGACGGCTCCGCGGGAGATGCCGGAGCCAAGGCCGACGCGAGCGCCTTTCAAGAGCGCGACGGCGGATGCAGTCGCACGGCAATTTGCTGGAGCGCTGCAAGGGGTAACTACCGGGCTCAGTTTTGAAGGGCAAGCGGCGCAGGATACTTTTAATGCGATTGGGACGGCGTACGTTCCGCCGGATACGAATGGTGCGCCGGGGCTGACGCAATATGTGCAGATTGTGAATGTGACGATTGGGATCTACGACAAGGGGACGGGCGCGCTGCTGATGACTCCGGCGGCGATCCACACCATCTGGACGGGATTTGGCGGGCCGTGCGAGTTGGCGGGGGATGGGGGAGATCCGGTGGTGCTGTTTGATCACCTGGCCAATCGATGGCTGGTGACGCAGTTGCAGTATGACAGCACGGGGAACGAGCAGTGCATGGCGGTTTCGACGACGGCGGATGCTACGGGGACGTACAACCGCTATGAATATGATTATGGCGCGGTGAATTTTCCGGATTATCCGAAATATGGAGTGTGGCCGGACGCGTATTACAACACGGCTAACATTTTCGCAGGGAAGGGATTTGCGGGAGCGGAGGCTTGCGCATTTGATCGTAACGCGATGCTGGCGGGAACGGCGGCTAGCGCAATTTGTTTCCAGCAGCCATCCTCGGTTTCAAGTTTGTATTCTGGTATACGAACGAATATTATCCGGTGGCGGGGAATTTCAGCTTCGCCTGGAGCACCAGGGTTGCGTCGTTCAAATTTGATTCTTGTAAACATTGAAATCGGGGATGGAGTATTTGGATTCGTAAGAGGGCAGCGCTTTGGGGCGCTGCCTTTTATTATGTGGGGCTGCTAATTCTCGATCATTTCTTCGTGGCGATTGCCGGTTTATCCAACGTGGGCGAGCCGCTAGCAAGGTCGATTCCTTACTAGTTAATATAGTGTGTGCAGGGCCGTTCCTGACCGGCATTCGGCGGGACGCGACCCTCGATAATTTTAAATTGGTTGAACCTCGTTGCACCGGGAAGGTTCGGTAGGAGGGCTGCCAAGTTCGCCTAAGTTTCGGCAGGGCCGACAGCATACGGGCTTGGATTTGGCTTTTTTGTCGGCGAGATGTGAAACAAGTGATGAAAGCACTGCATTTCAAATCCAGAATGGAACGGCGATTAGAGTGCAGTCATTTTGGTAGCACCTTTCGTAGAGGGCACTCTGGTCGACCGGGGATTTAGATTTTCAGTGGCTAGTGGTGTGGCTCCGGCGCGCTGGCGCTCTGCGAGAGAGAGGAGCGCCAATGACCATGTCAGGCTTGCATTGCGTTGAAAGTTGTGTCAATTGCCATCTGCGTTCCCGCAGTTTTTTTTGCGATCTCTCTCCCAACTCGATTGAGGCCTTCAACAAGATAAAACACGCTGCCGTGTTCCCTGAACACGCGGTGGTGCTGGTCGAAGGCCAAAGCCCGTGGGGAATTTTCGTTCTCTGCCAGGGACGAGCTAAGCTCTCGACCACCTCCCGCGACGGCAAAACGCTGATTATTCGAATTGCGGAAGCTGGCGAGGTCCTGGGCTTGCACGCGGTTATAACCGGCGGTCCCTACGAGTTGACCGTCGAGACCATGCAACCCTGCCAACTCGACTTTGTGGGTCGGGATGATATGCTGCGCTTCCTCAAGGAGAACGCCGATGCCGGTCTTCATGCCATCCAGCATCTCGCCCGCGACTGTTCGGACTCTTATGGCGTGGCGCGCACCATTGGCTTGTCGCACTCAGTATCAGAGAGGTTTGCCAGATTTTTGCTCGACACTTCCGCCGATGGCGAGGTCACGAATGGAACTGTCCGCGTGCGTTTGGCGATGACGCACGAAGAAATCTCGCAATTGGTGGGCACCAGCCGCGAGACCATAACCCGTTTGCTCTCCGAGTTCCGAAGAAATGCGATGGCGGAGTTGAAAGGTTCGACGCTGATAATTCGCAACCGACCGGCATTGAAAAGCTTGCTTGGGGCGTAGCGGAAGTTGGCGAAGGCGGACGCAAAGAAAAAGCACGTCCCGCACGCGGGACGTGCTCGAGAACAAAATCATCGTTGCTAACTTAACGTTGCTACTTAATTACCTTATTTCACGTTTACAGTCACGGGAGCGGAGGCAATTCCGTTGACTACAACCTCCATATCATTGAGGCCGGTTTCGGTCACGCCGGACACGTCAAAGCTGGTAGAGGCTACTCCTGAATAGGCGATCGCCATGGTGCTGTGATCGTGGGTGCGCTCATAGTAAACGTTGCCCGTGACACGGTTTGTAAATCGCACCAAAGGATAGTTGGTTGCGGCTTGCGTGTCGTCTCCATAGGCGGCGCCCTGGGTGAAGCCATTCAGATTTAAGCCGGAGACGACATAAGATTTACCTCGCCACACGTTGGTAGGAGAGGAGAGAATCTGTGGCAACCACGCTGAATTTGGCTTGCCTCTTGGGCGATAGACCCAGACGTTGGCGAAATCCGTAAATAGAATTTCTCCCGTCGGCAAAGCGAGCATGTTGCCGTAGAAAGAAGAAATATTGGGAGCGTCGGTATTACCTGCGGTAACGTCGGTGAAGTCACTACCATTCCACTCCAGGAACTTTGCGCCAAGATTAAAGATGCCGGGACTGGTCATGACCAGAACGTTGCCATTGGGCAAGATAGATGCTGGTCCGTCGGCTACATCGAGGCCATCAGCGAAATCCGGCCCGGCCGTCCAGGTCTTCGTGTGGGTGTCGTAGATCGCTGTATGCCCGCCGACCCCAGGGATTCCATTCGCTCCGGTGGCAAATACGGTACCGTCAGGCCGTAAAACCGCCGGACCAACTTCATGCGATGACTGGCTACCGTTGGGATATGAATCCCACAGTTGAACGATGGTCCCGCTCGCGGGGCCGCTATGCCACGTGCCTTTCGTGGGATCATAGATCTCATAGTTCTTGCCGGTCGATCCTTTCTTGAAAACGTAGGCGTCGACGGTCAAAAGGGTACCGTCGGGTAAAAGATTCCAGCCTTCCTCATCATTCACATCGAACTTGCCCTTGCCGGTAATCGACCAAGTCAAGTTTGAAGTGTCGAGCAGAGCCTGTTCGGTGGTGCAGCAGTTGGCCTGCATGTAAGTGCCGTTGGGTAGAACGACTGCTTGCGCATCGCCAATTGTCGACCAGTTGGGCGGAGGCGCGATGGTCGTCCAGGTATTCAACTTGGGATTGTAGATGGCGCCTTGATTCGTCCATACTCCCTGACAATAGTTGTATTCGCCGCCTTCGATCACCACGCGTCCGTCGACCAAGACTGCTGATCCGAAATAAAGAGGAGCGTAACCGGCGGGCAGAGACGCAATGCGTTTCCATGTGCCGTTGACATAGCTGCCGTACTGATCGGGAGTCAGCTTGTACCACTGCCGTCCACAATATTGGTGAAGGATCACAGTACCGTCGGTAAGCAGCAAAGGGTTGCTCAGTGCGAGGGTGGCGTCGGGCTGATTGACTAGGGGAACCCAGGCTTGAGAGTAAGCCATGGTCGCAGCCGTAAGGAATAGAAGCAGTTCTATCGCGAGGGTACGAAGTTTCATGGAGGCTCCGGCGAAAGTTGTTCAAGTTTGAAATATGTTTGAAACGAATCGCTAGCGACGCTGTGAGGGAACCACCCGGAGTGTGAAATCCTTCACCACAGGGGGCACGGAAATAGAGAGGTTCACAGGGAAAAATTCGTCATTTCCATTTGTCGCCAAAAGGCAGCGCGAATTATACAACGGGCAGAATTCTTATTGGGAGCGGGAAATGAATGGCGTGGTGCAACATTTTGCGCACCGCCGGTGACAGGGCGGCACTGATCTGATGTAAAGTGGACGCGGGTGGGCAGCGTTTAGCGAGGGGATTTCGTGAAGAGGAAAAGCAGCGGGTCGGCAGTGAGTGGTTTTTTGATCGTCGCCATGGCGCTGGGCGGGGCTTTACTGGGATCGGCTGAGCCGGCGGGGGCTCAAGATGAGGACGGGCCGATGTCGGAGTTGCACTTCGTCGTGGTGCGTGATTACAGCGGCAAGCCGGTCAGGAACGCGGCAGTGGTGCTGCATCCCGTTAATAAAAAAGGGAAACAGTCCCGCGGCGGCATGGAATTAAAAACGGATAACGAGGGGAAGACCAATATTGACGGTATTCCGTATGGTCCGCTGCGCGTGCAGGTTCTGGCGCAAGGCTTCCAGACATTTGGCGAAGACTACGAGATCAATAAGCCGCAACTGGAGATCACGGTGAAACTGAAGCGTCCAGGTGGACAGTATTCTGTCTACGACGCTCCCGGAGATGCGAAAAAATCTGAGGATAAGAAACAGCCGGATGCAAAGCCGCAATAATTGTTGCGTCGAATTCCTGGAAGTAATTAGAAGAAAATCTTTACCCCAGGGGACGCGGAGATACATGAGGTCACGGGGGCAAACCTAGCGGCGANNGCGGCTTGGATATTTGTGGTGTCGTGCTGCGGCTTTGGGGGGACGGCGGCGGCTCAGAACGACAGTGGCCCTACGTCAAGTCTGCGTTTTGTTGTAGTGCGTGATTCGGACGGGAAGCCGGTAAGGAATGCGGAGATTGTCTTGCATCCGGTAAAGGGCAAGGGAAAACAGGCCAGTGGCGAAATGGAATTGAAGACGGACGCTGACGGGCATTCGAGCGTTGATGGGATTCCATACGGTCCGCTGCGGGTGCAGGTTTTGGCTGCTCATTTTCAAACTTTTGGCGAGGATTACGAGATCAACAAGGCGCAGATGGAAATCACGGTGAAGTTGAAGCATCCGGGGGGCCAGTACTCCGTGTATGACAGTCACGGTAGCGAGGGAAAGCCGCAATAATATTTGCGGTGAATTTGCATTTCTGGCAGTGACACAGGACTTCTTGAGGCCTACAATTCGCCTGCCTGGGGTCGAGGGTCATGGGATTACAGAAACTCACTGTCGAACGTTATGAAGGAGTGGCGGACGATCAGCGGATATTGCTGCTGAGTGGGCCGATCACGGTGGAGACCGCTCCGCAATTCGAGCGCGCGGTGCATCACGAGATTGCCGAGACGATGATTCTTGATCTGTCGGATGTTCCTTACATCGACTCGGTGGGATTGGGATCGTTGGTGGCAGCGTATGTGTCGCACCAGAAAACGGGACGATGTCTGGTTCTGACGGGGCTCAAACCACGCGTGCTGAAAGTCATGGAAGTCACCAAGGTCGCCGATTTCTTTATGACGTTTGCCACCACTTGGGAAGCGGTAGAAGCGATGGCCAACACAGGGACGGCGTAAGCAGCGATCGAGCGCACGGCACTCCTTACGGCAATGCTGCGTTGCCTCTGAATCGAAAGCGCTCGCATCCCATCTAAAATGCATCGCGCTGCTGTACCTTCGCGCGACGACCCCTTATGAATCTTCTGTATAGATATGCCAAGCAATATTGGAAGCTGTTTGTTGCCGCACTTTTATTAGCCGCCACCAATCAGGTCTTTTCTCTGCTTGATCCACTCATCTTTCGGCACGTTATCGACAGCTATGCCACAAAGTATCACCAGTACACGCAGGCGCAGTTCATACATGGAGCAGGACTTTTAATACTGGCGGCGGTGGGCGTGGCGTTTGTATCGCGCGTGGCTAAGAACTTTCAGGATTATTTTGTGAATGTCATCGTGCAGAGGTTGGGCGCGAAAATGTACTCCGACGGCATTCGCCATTCTTTGGATTTACCCTACCAGGTTTTTGAAGATCAGCGCAGCGGCGAAACTTTGGGGAGGCTGCAAAAAGTTCGGAGCGATGTCGAACGCTTTATTACTGCCGCCATCAACGTACTTTTTATTTCATTGATTGGCCTGATTTTCGTAATGATCTATGCCTTCCGGGTACATTGGTCGATCGCTCCCGCGTTTTTGCTTACAGTTCCGTTGCTCGGAATTATCAGTTCGGTGCTGAGCAAGCGCATTAAGAAGATGCAGAAGGTGATCGTCGCCGAAACCACGGCCCTGGCGGGATCAACGACGGAATCGCTCCGAAATATCGAGTTGGTGAAGAGCCTGGGGCTGGCGCAGCAGGAGGTAGTTCGCCTCAACGGAATTACAGGAAAGATTCTCAGCCTTGAACTCAAGAAAGTGAAATACCTGCGCAGCCTGAGTTTTATTCAAGGCACAGCGGTGAACGCCCTGCGCTCGGGAATTTTATTTTTGATGCTCTATTTGATTTTCCGGCAGGAGATTACCATCGGGCAATTCTTCTCGCTCTGGATTTATTCGTTTTATATTTTCGGGCCGCTGCAGGAGTTGGGAAACGTCATCAATATTTATCGCGAGACAGAAGTGTCGTTGCAGAATTTTCAGAAGATACTCGACACTCCGCGGGATCCTAAGCCGGCGGCTCCGGAGTCGATTGATGAACTCATGACTTTGCAATTCGAGGGCGTCAGTTTTCAGCATCAGACATCGTCGATGCTGGCGCTGGACGATATCAGTTTCAGCGCGGCTCGCGGCGACACAATTGCTTTTGTTGGACCATCGGGGGCAGGGAAGTCGACGCTGGTGAAACTGCTGGTGGGATTGTACGCTCCGAAAAAAGGGGAGATTCTTTACAACGGCATTCCATCGGACCGCGTGGACCTCGATTTACTGCGCGAAAAAATTGGCTTTGTAACTCAGGACACGCAATTATTTTCGGGGTCGATTCGCGAGAACCTGCTGTTTGTGAATCCGAAAGCGACCGATCAAGAGTGCATGCAGGTTCTGAATCAGGCTGCCGCTCATAGTTTGCTTTCGCGAGCAGACCGAGGATTGGATACGCTGATTGGCGAAGGCGGCGTAAAAGTTTCGGGCGGAGAGAAACAGCGGCTTTCGATTGCCCGTGCGCTCTTGCGTCATCCACATTTGCTGGTGTTCGACGAAGCGACATCGTCGCTCGATTCGCTCACGGAAGAAGAAATCAGCCGCACCATTCGCGACGTGGCGACCAATCAGGAGGCGATCACGATTCTTATTGCGCATCGGCTGTCGACGATAATGCATGCCGACAAAATCTATGTGCTGGAGCGCGGACACATCGTCGAATTTGGGCGTCACTCCGAGTTACTAGATCAGAAGGGGCTTTACTACGCGATGTGGCGGCAGCAGGTTGGAGAGCGCGAGGCGATCGCACAGGCGAAGTAATTGCGCGGCGCGAGGAAACGCGGCTCTACAGCGAGGTTAGCTTCATCCTGCTAGCGACTCGATTGCGCGTATCGCGTCTGCAGGCAGTTCTAAGCTGCGGCTTGCGAGATCATCCTTCATGTGTTCAGCGTTCGATGTGCCCGTCAAGGGCACGATTCCAATGCTGCGCGCGAAGCTAAATACAATTTGTGCTGGGGTTGCCCCCAGACTCGCGGCGAGGCTGGCGATCAGGGGATGCTGCAGGAGTTGCTGGTTAGCGGTTAGGAGCGAAAAGCCCTGGTAGATAATTTTGTGCTGGTTACAGAACTGCCGGATAGCGCGATCCCAGCCGAGGCGCGCGTAACAACGATTCTGCACAAATGCCGGCGTCTCGGCGCCGCTGGATTTCAGTTGCTGCAGATGTGGCAAAGATATATTGCTCACTCCTAGTAAGCGCGTCCGCTCGGTATCGCGCTCTTTTTTCATCGCCTCCCAAACTTCGGCATCATCCTCTGTCCACTCGTTGTTGGAGGAAGGGCCGTGCAACACGTAGCTGTCGACGTGATCTGTGCCGAGATGCTCCAGCGAACTGGCCATTGATTGCGCGACTTGAACCGCTAGCGAGGCGTTAGGGTCATAGGGCACGCGATGATCCTGACCACGTTGATAAGTAAATTTCGTTTGTAGAAAAAGATCGTCGCGGGTGACCAGCCCGGCGTTATATGCGGCGGCTAATCCGTGACCGACTCCTTCTTCGAAGTAATGCCTTCGCTGGTTGGCGGTGTCGATGGCACGGAAGCCGATGCGGAGAGCGAGCTCGGTTAGGGCTGCCGTGCGGTCTTCTTTCCATGCGGTGCCGTAAAAAAAATCAGGAATGCGCGTGGGAAATGCCATGCAGACAATTCTTTCATGCTTTGTGCTGCTCAATGGGCGACCCGAATGCATTAGGGCTGGAAAGCGAGAGCTTCAGCTATAGCTATAGCTGAAGTATGTGGCGTTAAGTAGTTCTCCCATCGAGAGATGAATTATTACTGGTGTGTGATTTTCCGCGGGCCCGCAAACGATCGCAAATAGGCAATGTTCACGGCGGTTCCATCTCGGGAATCAAATTGAGAAATAACTAGTGCATTTGTCACAGTTCCTTAATCTGTGCCATAGCACACTAGGTTATGATCTGCGCAAAAGAGGAACCCCGAGTTCCCGAAATTAAAAAAAGCCCAAGTAGAAAATCATCATTGCCGGCGTGTCATGCCGGATCAACCTGGAGAGAAAATTATGCGCAGTCTTGACACTCCCCTCAGTAGAGCTCTATATGTTCTCAGTCTGAGCTTCGCCTTTCTGTTCCTCTGCTTTACGGCGTCTGCAGAGGTAGTTCCTCTGGCGCAACATGTAGTTTTGGTGGTTGAGGAAAATACTTCATTTAGCACTACATACCCGAATGGAATGCCGTGGCTGGTGAGTCAAGGCAATAAATATGGATATGCTGATAACTACACCTCCGACGTGTCCGGTTCTTTGCTGGATTATCTTTACTTAGCATCTGGCAGTTGCGAATCTAACTATAAGTGCGGAGGAGCGCCCGTCTGCGTCCTTCCATCAGGAAGTCATAATTTCTATTGCAACGGAAACGATTGCTACGAGGCCGGCGGTTGCGTGGGAACCGCGAAGAAAGACCCAATCACGGATGAAAATATTTTTCACTTGATGAATCAGCAGGGAATTTCATGGAAAGTATATGTGCAGAATTATTTGAATGCCGGAGGCACAGTCAATGTTCCCGACTTCAACACGGCGAACCAGCCGCCATACACTCATTATTATGCGCGGCATAACGCCGTAGTCTGGTACGAAGAAGTCCTGAGCAATAACCTGGGCTCACAAGGAAACGTTGTTGACTTCGAGCAATTTGGTATCGATGTGGCGCAAGGGACTTTGCCTCGGTTTNNAATCTCACGCCGATGCTAAACATGCCTGATTTCCAGCCGGGGGGAAGCGGGTTGCTGTTAGTAACTTTTGATAATGGCAATAGCGACGGGGCAGGCAAGGTGTACACGGCGGCCATCGGCCCGAACGTAAAGCCGGGCTATGTTTCCAGTACGCCCTACAAGCACGAGAACACTTTGAGAACTATGTTGGATGCGCTGGGAATAGGAACGTATCCGGGATGGTCGGCCGACGTGGCAGATATGTCCGACTTTTTCCGTTTGAACGCAGGTAGCGTGGTGATCGATTCGCCCGCGAACGGATCGGTGCAAGGCCCATCTGTAATGGTCAACGCTACCGCTTCCGAGTTAGGCGCACAAATCAATCATGTGGAAGTTTGGGATTTATTTAACGGAAACTCCACAAAGCTGGGAGAGGTTTTTAGCCAGTCGATCAATAAAGCATTCTCGGTAAGCGGGATCGGCACGCACCAGATGACGGTCCTGGATATGTCTGCAGCCGAGGGGATTCTCCATCGCGAGACGACAACTTTCACTGTGACTTCCAGCTATGGCGTCACGGTGAATAGTCCTGCAAACAATTCAACGCAAGCTACATTGTTTCCGCTGAACGCGTTCGCGGTGGAAGCCGGCGCCGAGGGTACAAGTTCAGGAGTCGATCACATTGAAGTCTGGAATGGCGGTTCTAAACTTGGAGATTCGCCAAGAGCCACGAGCCTGAGCCAATGGTATTCACTGCCTCCAGGTCAATACACGCTTACAGTCCAAGACGTCAGCAGCACGGGCGCGCCTCTGCACAAGCGCGACGTCAACTTCGCGGTTTCAGCTGGTCTTGGAATACACGTCAATTCGCCGGCGAATAATTCCACCTGGCCGACCACGAGCGTGCCGGTCAGCGCCTACGCTTACGAGCAAAGCGGATTAAGTACTCCGCTGGTTGATCACCTTGAAGTATGGGATAACACACACGGCGTCAAGCTCGGCGAATCGGCGACTGGGTTGGGAGTGAACAGTTTGTTCATCAACCAGACCGTGACGTTGCCGAAAGCAGGAACCTACCAGCTTGCGATTAACGACATCAATACCAATGGCTATAAAGCCATCCACACCACCTATGTAAATGTGACCGTGAAATAAAACTCTGGGAGAGTCGCTAAGGTCTCTCTTGGCGCAACTAAGTCGACTGGCTCATCTGCGCGATTGCTCGCGGAGCGTGAGACCTAGGTTAACGGCGCGGTGGGAGCTTCTACGTTATCACTGGAATATTGCTAACTCCCGCCGTTCCAAAAATTCGGCGGTAACGTTCTATCTCCGAAGGCGGGCCAAGCGCTTTGGCATAATTGTCGGAGAGTTTGACCGCCGGCCTTCCTTCGACGGTGGAAACTTTGCAGATCAGGCTGACTGGATCAAAGTCATTGCTGCCAGCGGGGTCGCATCCCCGGAAATCATTAGTGAGCAGGGTTCCCCAACCAGCGCTGAAACGAATGCGCCGGCCCGAAGTCCATTTTTTCGGATCATGAAAATCGGCCGCGCTGCGAAAATCCTTTTTTACCGTGGCGGCTGAAAGGCCGCTCGCCAAAGTTCCACCAAAATAAGCGTGCAGTCCAAGAATCTCGTCGACGTCCAGCGCGTCAGACGCGATGATACGTTTTTCCTGCGGATTGCGGCCTCGCGCTTGCAGCCATGCAATGTATTCGTCGCCGCCGATAAAAGGATCTTTGCTGTCAATGCGCTGTCCCGTCCAATCAGCCGCCCAGTCCGGAGCATTTTGCAAAAACTGAGTTGTCCCAAACGTATCCGGCAGCATGATTCGAAGCGCGCCATCGTAGGTGGCCTGCCACAGCTCGAGCATCCGGTACTGCGCAGCTTTCACGGCCTCATCATCGTTGGCCGGCGCGAGCGCAGCCATGACCATGGGAATTTCGTGCGCGTTGGTTCCAATCGCTTCGAGATCGTGCTTGTGGGCGAGAAAGGCGTTTGATGTTCCGGTAAAGGCGCTGCCAAGATTTGCAGCCATCGCGTTGACCACGTATTCCTGCCAGAGAAAGCTGTGGCGGCGGCGGGTTCCGAAATCGGCGACGGCCAGGCCAGGCACGCCGCGCAAACGCTCGATCTTCCCCCAGAGCTTCGTCTTTGCGCGCGCGTAGAGAATGTCGAGGCCGAACTCGCGCAGTTTCTTTAGCCCAGCTCGAGTCTTGAGCTCGTCCAGAATGGAGAGTGAATAAAGCTCCCACATCGTGGTCTCAGTCCACAGACCATCGAAGGTCAATTCAAATTGCCCATCCTTCACGGAGAGTTCATAGTCCGACAAGCGGAAATCGTGTTCCAGCCACTCCAGGAATGCAGGTTCGAAGATTCCGCGACGACCATAGAAAGTATTGCCCGCCAGCCAGACGAGTTCGGACCTGCGAAATCTCAGCTTGCGCGCATGTTCCATCTGATGATCGAGTTCTTCGCGTGGAAACATATCGGCGAGCCGCACCGAGGTAGCGCGGTTCAAAAGAGAAAAAGACACGTGTGTTTTTGGGTAANNGGAAAATGCTTCCAGATGAACTGAAGCATCAGCAACTTGTAAAAGTCGGTGTCGAGCAAAGATCGGGTCACCGGGTCGAGTTCCCAGTTATGGTTGTGAGCCCGCTCGGCGAAGTTAACGATCATTACGTTCCATGGCAGCTAATCTTTAATTCGAAATCTTTACCAGTTAATTTTTACTAACTATTTTTACTACAGTCCGTACTATCCTCTGCGACAGGCGTTAGAAAATCAACTGGCGGGAACCTACTCTGGTGAATCGGCGCTGTGAGCTTGCGCTATGAACTTGTGGGATGCGGAGTTCGGATCGGCGGTGCATTCGGGAAGTGCATTCGAAAGACAAAACAAGTTAATATGAAATTCCCGCATGAAAATGCCATGGCCGCTCACAGGCGTACGAACTCAGGTAGCAATGAAAAGCGCGACTTCCATGCTTCGGCGCTGCTCAGTCATACTGGATGCGAGTAGCCATATCCGCGGCTGGGCTGGGGTTTCCGGCCATGCCGCGCGAGCCCTCGCAGCCGGAATTCTACCTGCGATGTACTTGTTGCGATCAGGACGCGACGAGGTTTACAACATTTTGTGGACGCTGGTTTTTGGGTTTGCCACGCTCAACATTTTGAGCCTGGGCGCTCGCCGTTTTGAGCACGGAAAGAGTGGACTGAATTTTGGGGAGATACTGGCAATACTAGTTGTGGTGGTATCGCTTATCCTGCTGAGCTGGGAGATGCTTTACGTATTTCACATTCTGCCGATTCGTCTCACTCCGCGCTGACGTGGATTGCGGTATGATCGCTGAGACGCAACGCTACTAGCGCAATGGCAAAACGCGAATCCAATTTCGAAGTCAGCTGCCCCTGTTGCGGCGCGCTCATGAAGATCGACGCGGCCACGCGCAGCGTGATCTCGCACACCGCCCCGGTGAAGCCAAAAACTTTCAACGATATGGAAGAAGCGGCCCGCGCCATGAAGGACCAAGACAGCCGGCGCGATTCCATATTCCGGCAATCGATGGAGGCGCAAAAACACGCCTCGGAATTGCTGGAGAAAAAATTCCAGGAAGCAGTAAAGAAAGCCAAAGAAACTCCAGATACCGGGCGGCCGATTCGCGATTTCGATCTGGACTAGGATCCGCTGTTTTCAATGACGCGACCCTTACTTCTCGGTCATCGCGGAGCGCGAGCCTCCCGACACATACCTGAAAATACTCTGGCATCCTACGAGCTGTGTTTGCAGCACGGCTGCGATGGCTTCGAATTTGATGTCCGTTTATCTGCCGATGGGCAAGCTGTCGTCTGTCACGATGCGACCTTCAATAAAATGAAGATTGAGCGGTTTACGTCGCACGACCTGGCATTGCCGACTCTAGAAGAAGTTCTGCGCCAGTATGCGCATCGGGCTTTTCTCGATATCGAATTGAAAGTCGCCGGACTGGAGCAGCAAACGCTCTTGGATCTGCGCAAGCACCCTCCGCAAAAAGGATTTGTAATTTCGTCATTTCTTCCGGAGGTGATCGCCGCAATTCATGAGCTCGATCCTACCGTCCCGCTGGGTTATCTATGCGAAAAACGAAGCCGGCTGCAGGGCTGGCAGGAATCACCAGCCGAGTGGGTCATCCCACAATGCGATCTGGCGAGCAGGGAAGTGATTGAGAAAATTCGTGAGAGCGGGAAGAGGTCTATGGTTTGGACGGTGAATGATGGTGAGGATATGCGCAAGTTTGTTGAATGGGGAGTCGATGCCATCATTTCTGACAAAACGGAATTGCTGGTAAGTTCATTGCGCCAGGAGTGACAAATGTAAGCGCGCAGTGCGAGGTGTTCCCCGTCCGGCGAAATGCGCGAGCCGCCGCCCCGCGTCCACACGTGCGCAGCCTCTGCGATTGCTCCGGGGATTCACGTCGTTTACATTGAACAGCATGCCGACAACAGGGGAACGATTCGAGCGGGCGGTTCAAATCATGGCGCGGCTGCGCGAGCCGGGGGGNNCAAATCATGGCGCGACTGCGCGCCCCGGGCGGGTGCCCATGGGATCGCGAACAAACTTTCGACACCATCAAGCCGTATGTGCTGGAAGAAACTTACGAAGTTCTCGAAGCCATCGATAATCGTGACTGGCCGGAATTGACCGGTGAATTGGGCGATTTGTTGTTGCAAGTGCTTTTTTATTCGCAGATGGCGCGCGAAGAGGGGCACTTTTCGGTGGATGACGTGCTTGACCGGCTTTCCAACAAATTGATCGACCGGCATCCGCACGNNCCCATGTATTTGGTGACGTGAAAGCGGATACTTCGGCGGAAGTGCTGCGCAATTGGGAAGCCTTGAAGGCGGAAGAGAAGTTAAAGAGGGAAGAGAAGAAGAAACGGCTGGCGGCGGAAAGAGACGGGATGTTGGAGTTGGATGAGGGTGGCGGTACTGGCCGCTTGCAAAAGGCGCAAGGAGCGGGGGACACGGCCGAGTCCGTGCTCGCAGGTGTGTCCTCGAAGATGCCGGCTTTGATGGAGGCTTATAAACTCAGTTCGCGGACGGCGCGTGTTGGCTTTGACTGGCCGGAGATCGAGGGGCTGTTCGAAAAGCTTGCGGAGGAGACTGCTGAGTTACGGGCGGAACTATCCCGCGATGAAATTAAAGCCGAGCCCGTGGGACCGTCGGGGAAGGGAATCGCCGGATCAGGAATGCCGCAGATTTCCGTCGCGATGCGTGATCGTCTGGAAGACGAAGTCGGCGATTTATTTTTCGTGCTGGTAAACATTGCGCGATATTTGTCCCTCGACCCCGAGTCTGCGCTAAGAAAGACAAATCGTAAGTTTAGGCGCCGCTTTCAGTGGATAGAGGAGCGCCTTCGCGCCAGCGAAAGATTGCCGCAACAGGCATCGATGGAGGAACTGGAGGCGCTCTGGCAAGAAGCAAAGCGGCAGGAAAGATCGGCGTGACTGAAAGCAGCCCTGTCCGCGCAGCGAACACCGAAGCTGTGACCATCCGCAAGTGCGAAGCGCTCGCTGAGATGCAAGCCTGCTTCGCGTTGCAGAAAGAGGTATGGAAGTTTTCCGATGCCGATCTGATTCCTGTGCGGATGTTCGTGGTTGCCGGGAAGATTGGGGGGCAGGTAATCGGCGCGTTCGAAGGCAATGAACTAATTGGTTTCGCAATAGCGATTCCTGGAAATCGCAATGGTCACTCCTATTTGCATTCGCATATGCTGGCCGTGCGTCAGGAATATCGAAATGGAGGACTGGGCCGCGGGCTCAAACTCTTTCAGCGAGACGATGCGCTATCACGAGGATTCGAGCTGATGGAGTGGACTTTTGATCCGTTGGAGATCAAGAACGCGTATCTCAACATTGAAAAACTGGGCGCGATCACACGACGGTACAACGTGAATCAATATGGAATCACGTCGTCCCCGCTGCAGGGTGGTTTGCCGACGGATCGGCTGGTGGCTGAGTGGTGGATGAAATCGAAGCGGGTTGAAAATGTATTGGCGGGTTCGACGATTGCAAAATTCGAATGCCGCGCGCATATCGAAGTGCCAGCGCAGATCTACCAATGGAAGGCTTCAGCGGCCACGCGCGCGCAAGCGCTCGCGGTGCAGGAAAACAACCGTGAGAATTTTATACGCGCCTTTGGCGACGGATTGAGTGTGCTTGGATTTGAACGCGACGAGGCGGGTAATGGACGGTTTTTGCTTGGAGAATGGGACGAGAAATTCTGTTATTGACGGCTGTGCGGGTGGAGCGCTCCCTCGTTATCTTTTGTTCGGAGCATGAAATGGCCGGGCGAGGACGCCCGGCGCTCCATTGGTTTGACTAACGAAGAATTTGTGGCCTGTGAAAGCTCGGGCTGATACCATGCAGAACTTCCTATGAAAGTTGAATCCGTAACACTGCGAGAACTTCACATGCCGCTCGTGCATTTTTTTGAAACGAGCTTTGGGCGGGTCCACAGCCGGCGCATTCTGCTGGTAAGCGTCGAGGCCGATGGCGTACGGGGATGGGGCGAGTGCGTCGCGGGCGAAGATCCTTACTACAGCCCGGAATGGACGGAAACCGCCTGGCCCACGATCAAACAGTATCTATCGCCGCTCCTGATGCAGAGCGAGATGCATTCTGGT
>PLBX01000327.1:0-3439 GCA_003135495.1 Acidobacteriaceae bacterium
ACGTAGGTGATGGTCTCGATGCCGCGATGCGGATGCCATGGAAAACCGGCCAGATAATCTTCCGGGACATCATTGCGAAAATCGTCGAGCAACAGAAACGGATCGTAATCATCGGTGTTGCCGAAGCCGAAGGCACGGCGCAAATGCACGCCCGCGCCTTCTCGCGTCGGTTTCGATTTAATGAGTTTTCTTACCGGTCGAATCGACATATTCACCTTCAACAGTATCGCTCATACTCCAGTGCTTTGGACCTGTCACGGTGGAGCGCCGGGCGTCCCCGCCCGGCCCCATCTACGCTGCTATTTGTTTGCTGCTCTTAAAAAACTGGTGCAAATCCGCATTAATTTGGTCTTTCTGCGTTGAGCACATGCCGTGCGGAAAACCCGGATAGACCTTCAGAATCGCGCCCTTAACAATTTTGGACGATTGGAGCGCCGCTGCTTCGATGGGAACGATCTGGTCATCATCGCCGTGAAGAATCAGCGTCGGCACATCGAACTTCTTTAGATCTTCCGAGAAATCGGTTTCAGAAAAAACTTTGATGCAATCGTACGCAGCTTTGTGACCGCACAACATGCCCTGCAGCCAGAACGAATCTTTCACGCCTTGCGAAATCTTTGCCCCTGGCCGGTTGTAACCGTAAAACGGATCGCTGAGCTCCCTGAAGAACTGCGAGCGATCCGCCAGCACATGGGCGCGAAGATCGTCGAAAACCGCTATGGGCAAGCCTTTTGGATTCGCTGCGGTCTTCACCATGAGCGGAGGCACGGCACTGATTAGCACCGCCTTCGCGACACGCTTCGTCCCATGACGGCCGATGTAGCGCGCCACTTCTCCGCCGCCAGTCGAGTGGCCAACGTGAATCGCATCCTTCAGATCAAGTTTTTCAACCAGCGCCGCTAGATCATCCGCGTAAGTGTCCATCTCGTTGCCATTCCACGGCTGGCTTGATCGTCCATGGCCGCGGCGATCATGCGCAATACAGCGATAGCCGCGCTCGGCGAGATAAAGCATCTGGTCTTCAAAAGCATCCGCGCTCAGTGGCCAACCGTGACTGAAAACGACTGGCTGTCCGCTGCCCCAGTCCTTGTAATAAATCTGCGTGCCATCTTTAACGGTGATTGTCGCCATAAAAAATCTCCTTTCAAGCAGAACGCTAATTGTGAGTGAACGAAACAGCTTCCGCCAACGGAAGCCGCACCTGAAACCGCGTGTCGCCCGCTTTCGAAATCACTTGAATATTACCCCTGTGTTTCTTGACAATCCGCTGCACCGTGTCCAGCCCTAGCCCTGTTCCCTCTCCCACTGCCTTGGTCGTAAAAAATGGTTCAAAAATGTGCGCCTTGGTTTCGGCCGGAATGCCGGGACCATTGTCACCGATCTCCACTACTACACAATCGTCTTCGCGAAAAGTTCGAACCCGGAGCTCGCCTTTGCCTCCCATGGCATCGACGGCATTGTCGATGAGGTTAGTCCAAACTTGATTCAGTTCGCTGCCGAATGAGTTCACCAAAAGCGGAATGCGCTCGTAGTCGCGCTGCACAGCAACGCCGTGTTTGAGCTTGTGGTTCATGATGGTCAGCGTGTTTTCCAGGCTCTTCACGATGTCGACATTCTGGACCGGTGATTGGTCCATATATGTGTATTCTTTGATTGCGCCAACCAGATCGGAGATTCGCGACGTGCTGCTCTCGATTTCATTGAGCAAATTCGCGATCTCGACCGAGGCAGCGATTCGCACCAAAGCAGCGCGCGCGGTGTCTGCATCGAGCGCATTGAAAACTGATTCCAGAACGTTGGGCTTAACGTTCTTGCGCGCCAAATCGGCCGCCAGTTGCCACAAGTCATTCAATCCGTGACTGCGCAAAAGCGTATCAACCTCTTCCTCCAAATCACTGACCGTCAGAGCATCGGGAGGCGCCTCCTTGTTCTGGGTGAAGGCTGTTTCCAATTTTTCAATCTCTGACTTCTGCGCTGGAGTTAAGTCGCGCCTTCCTAATTCAAGGCTTGCATCCTTGATCTTCTTCAACGTCACGCGCAACTGGCTGGTGGCGCGTTGCGCGGCAGATGCCGGATTATTAAGCTCATGCGCCAGTCCAGCGGAAAGCTTGCCGAGTGATGCCAAGCGGTCGCGTTGCTGCTCGAAGCGGGTCGCTTCACGAATCCTGTCAGACATCAGGCCCACCAGACGCTTGGTAAGTTCTGGCATCTTCTGTACAAGTTCCGGAAACTTTGCTGCCGCGAATCGTAAGAGACGGCTGTCAGTAACGGCGCGCCCGCTCACCGTGAACTGCTTCATTCTTGAAAATGGCAGCGCTCCGGTTACATCCCCACTGTTCAGTGGAATTATGATCGTTTCGCCAGCTAGTTCTCCGCGCAGCTCAAGCTGCCCGGAAAGAACTACAAACATCGCATCGGCAAGGTCGCCTTGACGCGAGTAGGTATCGCCGGCTTTGAAATTGAGTTCTTGGGCCTGGCTGAGGAACCAATCGATCTGATCGCCCGGCAAATCAGCGAATGCTGGAACGCGAAGTAATTCCGATTTTTCGGCCATTTATACCTTGCTCAAATATTGATGGATGAATTGCACAGCCACTGATCCCTCACCGACGCCAGAAGCGACTCGCTTTACCGAGCCGTGGCGTACGTCGCCGACGGCGAAGATGCCCGGCACGTTTGTCTCGAGCAGAAACGGGTCGCGATCGAGCGTCCAACCCTTGGGGCGGCTGCCTTCCCGCACGAGATCTGGCCCCGTCAACAAGAAACCACGATCGTCACGCTCCACGAGGTCTCCCAGCCAGTCAGTTCTCGGAAGCGCGCCAATAAAAATGAACATCGCATCGGCTTTAACCCGCTCAACTTTATTTGTATCCGTACACAAAATCGAAATTTCTTCAATATGCGATTCGCCATGAACCTCGGCGATGCTGGCATTCGGCCACACCTGAATATTGGGAGTCTCTTTAATTTGATCAATCAGATATTGCGACATAGTGCTGCCCAGAGAACTGCCGCGCACAACCATGACCACGCTTTTCGCATACTTGGCAAAATTCATGGCGGCCTGTCCCGCGGAATTGGCCCCACCGACGATATACAAAGTCTCCCCTTTGCAGGAGAGCGCTTCGGTCGATCCGCCCCCGTAGTAAATCCCAGCTCCCTGCAATTTGTCGATGCCCGGAACATCGAGCAGCCGCCATTGCACGCCGCTGGCAATCATCAACGCGTGGCAGGATAGTTCATTGCCATCTGCCATTTTTATGATTCGGTACGATCCTTCAGTCCGTATGCCGACCCNNGGAAATCCTAGATAATTTTCTATCTTAGAACTCAAGCCAGCCTGCCCGCCCGGAGCCTCGCGCTCAATCATCACCGTATGCAATCCCTCCGACGCGCCGTAGACCGCGGCAGCAAGTCCGGCCGGCCCCCCGCCCACGAT